>NZ_LSMM01000041.1:0-50922 GCF_001566815.1 Marinobacter sp. Hex_13 | reverse complement strand
GGAAGAACTCGGGGATGCTGAGGCCGATCACGCCCAGCATCATTACGCCCATGATGGCGCTGACCACCATGAACAGGGCGTTGAACACGTTCAGTGCCGCAATAACACGGGCGCGCCGTTCCTCCGGGGTTTCCCGTTGCACAAACGCGTAAAGGGGCACGATAAACAGGCCACCAAAAAAGCCGATCCCCAGCAGATCGATGGCCACCTGCCGGTGCTGGCTGTCGCTGATCATCATCCACCAGTCGGTTGGTACCGGGTTGGCGGGCATGTTGAAGTAGAGGTCGAGCCCGAACAGGCTGATGCCCAGTGAGCCAATGGGCACAATGCCCAGTTCTATCCGATGGCCGGAAAGCCGTTCGCAGGCGACAGAGCCTAACGCAATGCCGATGGTGAAGATGGCCAGCAGAAGGGTGACCACGGTTTCATCACCCATAAGGTCGGTCTGGGCAAAGCTGGGGAACTGGGTGAGGTAGGCGGCGCCGAGGAACCAGAACCAGGAAATGGCCATGATGCACAGCAACACCGAGTGGTTGTCTGCGGCCAGGCGCATCAGATGCCAGGTTTCCCGCAGTGGGTTCAGGCGTATGGTCATGTCGGGATTGGTGGTGCCGGTCACCGGGACTTGCCGCGCTGCCAGGTAGCCGATGACGGCCAGGGCTAGGACCCCGATTGCTGCGAGTTTCTCCGGTTGGTCGCTGCCCATAAGCAGGCCTGCGGCGAGTGTGCCCACAAGAATAGCCACGAAGGTGCCCATTTCCACCAGCGCGTTTCCGCCCACCAGCTCATCGTCCCGAAGCACCTGTGGCAGGATGGCGTACTTCACAGGGCCGAAGAAGGTGGATTGCACGCCCATCAGGAACAGCAACAGCAGAAGCGATTCGTACCAGCCGACCCAGAGCCCGGCGGCGGCCAGCGCCATAATGGCGATCTCCGCGAGTTTTACCCAGCGAATCACACGGGACTTTTCATACTTGTCCGCCAGTTGGCCAGCGATGCCGGAAAACAGGAAAAAAGGCAGGATAAACAGCAACGCCGCGATGTTGACCACCACATCAATGGGCAGGCCCAGCAGGCCACCAGCCGTGTAAGTAATCAGCAACAGCAGAATGTTGCGGAACAGGTTGTCGTTAAAGGCGCCTGAGAACTGGGTCAGGAAGAACGGCAGGAAGCGTCGCTCTGAAAGCAGCCGGAACTGGCTGTGGTCGTCCATGATAGTGGTCCATCCTCTCATTGTTGATGGGCATTATTCTGCCACAAACCGGTTGCTGGAGTAGGGTTCTGGTTGCATGAGCTTCACGCTTCGTACGGGGGTTTCAAAGATTTTCAGTATTTTACGTTTGTGGTGAGCAGGCTTGTGCTTTTCGGGGTAACCTGAAGATACCCGTTTTGGAAGTTACTGTTTATGAATCAGGCCAGATCCATGTCTGCCAGGGAATCAATCAGGGAGCGTCGTCCGCAATTCTGGCAGGTGGCCAAGCGTTGTTGTCAGATTGCAGCCACGGTTGATGTGGCATTTTTCTT
This sequence comes from Marinobacter sp. Hex_13, assembly GCF_001566815.1. Classification (NCBI taxonomy): domain Bacteria; kingdom Pseudomonadati; phylum Pseudomonadota; class Gammaproteobacteria; order Pseudomonadales; family Marinobacteraceae; genus Marinobacter; species Marinobacter sp. Hex_13. The sequence goes on along the minus strand of NZ_LSMM01000041.1, from coordinate 49,398 downwards.
TCTGTTCCACATGCTCGGCTCGCCTATCCTGGCGTGGGTGAATGTTGTAAGTGTCACCATGTATGTCGTGGCATACAGGGCGTTGGGCAGGAAGCAGAATGGCCTGGCCATTGGCCTGATCTGGGCGGAAGTGATTATCCACGCCGGGCTGGGCATTGTGCTTATCGGCTGGGACAGCGGCTTTCACTATTACTTGCTGATGTTTATACCGGCGCTGTTCGTTAGCATGGCGTTGCGGTCAGCGGTGATCTGCCTGGTGGCGTTGTGGAGCTATTACATCGCCCTGTACCTGATGATGTGGTTCATCGAACCGCTGCAGCCCGTTGCCCCTGGAGCCCTGCTTGCCGTTTATCTGTTTAACCTGAGTGTGGTGTTTGCCATGTTCAGCTACCTGTCGTTCTTCTACCTCACCATGGTGACCACGGCAAACCGGAAACTGCGGCGGATGGCGACAACCGATTCGTTGACGGGCCTCTTCAACCGGCGACACATGACCTACCTTGCTGAAAAGGAGCTGGCGCGTTTCCGGAGGACGGGGCGACCCGTTGCGTTCCTGGTACTTGATATCGACCACTTCAAGGCCATCAATGACCGGCATGGACACGAGATTGGTGATCGGGTGTTGATTGAAGTCGCCAACATAATCGAGGCTCAACTACGCATTCAGGACTTGATCTCCCGCTGGGGCGGTGAGGAATTTCTCGCGGTGCTTCCAGACACCAGCCTGAATAGCGCTCAAGCCAGTGCGGAGCGCGTGCGAAAAGCGCTTCTGGCCCATGACTGGCTGGCGACAACCGATGAGCCCATTGATCTGAGCATCAGTGCTGGCGTCAGTGAGTTTCGCCGGGGCGACAATCTGAATTCAGCCATCAGTCGTGCGGATCGCGCACTCTATCGCAGCAAGGAGGGTGGCAGGAATCGCGTGGAGCTGGAAGCAGGTTAGCCCATCAAGGCATCAACCGCGACGGGGGAGCCCCGGCCATTCACTGGGGACCACAAACACGCGTGACATTTCCCGCCAATCCCCGTCCTCAGATCGCTCAAGGGCCGCAAACAGGCGGGGAATGCCGGCAGAGCGGACCTCCTCCAGCGCGTCCTCCGTTTGGTTTTGATCAGGGGCCTCTTCCTGACGCCAGAGGCCAAGCCAGTGTGGCTTGATCAGCGGGACCCAGTGTTTCGTGTCAGTGGTTTTCTCGTTTCCCGTCGTTTCTTTTGCGTCCAGGTTGTCTATATAGAGCCAATGGCCGCGCAGATGTCCTGGCGGTACGTTGTCGGGTGAGGGCAAGGCGTTTGTCAGATGGTAGAAAAGATACCCGGGCATGAATATCCGGGGCCGCGCGGGCGTATCAATACCCAGGGATGTCAGCAGGTTGCGGGCCTCTGGTTTTTCTGTCAGCTGGCTTTGGTGGTCTGTCAGCCGCCTGGTTTTGATGTCCAGTCGGTCCCGGGCATTGGGTCCGTACCAGAGTGGTTTGTCCTGGCCGGTTTCCAGATGGCCCAGGTAAAACTTCACAGCAATTTCGTGGTGTTCGACGACGTTATCCGCAGGATTTCGGACCACAAAATCCAGCTCACCCAGGGTGATGCCATTATTTCTGACCGGTTGGTTCTTGAGTAGTATTTCCCAACCAAGCAGGTCTCTCATCAGGCACTCGTAAAGACGTTCGAAATAGTGTCCCAAGCGTCGTGCCGGCTCTTCCGTCAGTACCTCCGGGCCATGCTGAGGCGCACGGTCCCATGCCTTCAGGCGCTCCTCTGTGTCATCCGGCAGAATATTTTCCGGATTAAAACCCATTGGGGAGCTGATAAGCTGGGGGGCACGACACATCCAAGCCAGGTGTCGCACGGCAGGCACGTGGTACTGGTGAGGGGCGAGGCGTTCGGGACCTTGGTTCATGAGGGCAGGATAACCCAAACGGTTGCTCGTATCAGTCCTCATTGGTTGTTATCGAATAGATCCTTCAGGAGGCGCAATATGCAGTATCTTCACACAATGATCCGGGTCAGCAATCTGGAACAGACCCTGCACTTTTTCTGCGAGTTACTCGGCATGGTGGAAATCAACCGAAAAAGCAGCGAAAAGGGGCGCTTCACACTGGTTTTCCTTGCGGCCGCGGAGGATGAGGCTCGGGCCAGGGAGGACCGGGCCGCGATGATCGAACTCACCTATAACTGGGACCCGGAAGAATACAGCGGTGGTCGCAATTTCGGACATCTGGCGTATCGGGTGGACGATCTCTATGCATTGTGTAGCCACCTGCGGGCCAACGGCGTTACCATCAATCGTCCACCGCGCGACGGCCATATGGCGTTTATCAGGTCGCCTGATGGCATTTCCATTGAACTGCTCCAGAAAGGGGAGTCACTGCCACCGAAGGAACCCTGGGCCAGCATGGAAAACATTGGCACCTGGTAAGAGGGCGTGAAGGTTTGCAAGATTGGAACCGGTTTAATCGCCATCGGCAGGACAGGTTGACGGTTTTTGAGGTAAAATTCGTGAAAATTCAAGACAAGGACGACCCATGCTTGCAGTGATTCTTTCTGGTGGTTCCGGCACCCGTCTCTGGCCGTTGTCCCGTGAAGCCTATCCCAAGCAGTTTCTACCGGTGGTGTCTGACGATTCCCTGCTGGCGGAAACCATCGATCGTGGCCTGGCACTGGATGACAAAGCCCGGGTATTGGCCATCACCAATGAAGAGCACCGGTTTGTGGTTGCGGCCCATTTGCAGGCCCAGGCACCCGAGCGTACCGCCGGGATCATTCTCGAGCCGGTCGGTCGCAATACTGCCCCGGCCATTGCACTCGCGGCCCTTGCGGCTGCGGAAGAAAACCCGGAAGAGTTGCTGCTGGTGATGCCTTCGGATCACGTATTGAAGAACCAGGATGTGTTCCGCCAGGCGGTCAGTCAGGGCGCTGAAGCCGCCCGTTCCGGCAAGTTGGTTACCTTTGGTATTGTGCCCAGCGCGCCTCACACAGGCTACGGCTACATCAAGGCTGGTGCGGCCCACGAAGGGTACAACGATGTGGCGGCTTTTGTGGAAAAGCCGGACGAGAAAACCGCTCGTCAGTATCTGGAAGAGGGCGATTATTTCTGGAACAGCGGCATGTTCCTGTTTCGCGCCGATCGCTATCTGAAGGAACTGGAAAGTCAGCAACCCGAGATGATGAAAGCCTGCCTGGCTGCCTGGAAGGAACGCAACGACGACATGGATTTCACCCGCGTGGGTGCCGAGAACTTCAGGGCTTGCCCGGACGATTCCATCGACTATGCAGTGATGGAAAAGACCCACGATGCGGTGGTGGTGCCCCTGGATGCCGGTTGGTCGGATGTGGGCTCCTGGTCCGCGCTTTGGGATATTCAGCCCCACGATGAGAACAACAACGTGTGCCGGGGAGATGTGATCACCGAAGACGTTTCTGGCTCCTACATTCACTCAGAGGGCCGTCTGATTGCAGCGCTGGGCATCACGGATCACGTCATCGTTGAAACGGATGATGTGGTGCTGGTGGCGGACCGCGGCCGGGTTCAGGATGTGAAGAAGCTGGTTGCCCAGGTCAAGGCTCAGGGCCGTCATGAACACCGGTTCCACAAGAAGGTCCACCGCCCCTGGGGCACCTATGAAGGTATCGCCATGGGGGAACGTTTCCAGGTCAAGCACATTACGGTTAAGCCGGGCGCGTCGCTGTCGTTGCAGAAACATCATCATCGTGCCGAGCACTGGGTGGTGGTCAAGGGAACCGCAACGGTCAATCGCGGTGACGATGTGTTGTTGCTGACCGAAGACCAGTCCACCTACATTCCGTTGGGTGTGACCCATCGGCTGACCAACCCTGGCGTTATTCCCCTGGAACTGATTGAAGTGCAGACGGGTAGCTACCTGGGTGAAGACGACATTGTGCGTTTTGAGGACACCTACAACCGGGTCTGACCGGTATTGATGAAATGGCATCAGGACGATGCCGCTGACCACAAGGAGAAGTGAATGGAAGACTGGCAAGGATGCCTGAGCCCCCTCTGTCAAACCGCACTGCAACGGGCTCGCGACAGCGTAGCCCAACGTGGCGGTTACGCGATCACCGTTGAGGATTTCCTGTTGGCGCTGCTGGATGATGAACCCGCCATTTGCGGCTTCCTTCGTGGCCGTGGTGTCGATATCGACGAACTGACCCGCACCATCCAATGTGAGCAACCCATCGTGACCGAAGTGGGCGGAGAGGGCCAGTTGTCCTCACAGCTCATGTACTGGTTTTCTTCCGCCCGCGAGCTGAGCAGTGCCCCCTGGCTTGACTGGCCCATCCTGTTGTCGGTGCTGACTCGTAACGCCGAACGCCTGCAGGAGAAAGCCTACGTGGCGGTGTTGGAATTGGTCGACCGGTGGCCCGCTGCGGACGAACAGCAGCAAGTCGCCGAAATCTCCGACAAAGGCGATGTGCCCGTTGTGGTTACCGACCTGGAATGGCTGGAACTGGCGGAAGATGTATCGATTACCCTGGTCTCGGTTCCAAGAGCACTGGTGTGGGTGAAAGGGGCGAGAGGCACCGGTAAAACCAGCTGGTTACAAGCCCTATTGCCGTTCCTGTATTGTGGCTTTATAAGGCTGGACCTTCGCAATGAGGCGGAAATCATGGCCAGCGATAATCCAGCCATCCCGTCCAAAGGCATCGACCGCAAGGATTATCCCGCGCTGGTTCTGGATAACGTTTCTCCGGTGGACCTGGCTGCAATGATGGCGCCCGAGCTCAGCGTGGCCCGCAGTCTGGTTACCGGATATCCGGGCCCTGTGGTCATGCTGGGGTCTGATTCACCGGAGGCAGGCGGTGCCATTGAGCAACTCGAACGGTGGCTGGGCCGGGATTTCGATATCTTTGACATGCCCGGCACGAGTACCGGCCAGAAGGTTGCTATCCTGACGGCTCATCAGCCAGCGATTGAAAAGCGCTGGAACATAGAATTGTCCCAAACGCTTGTCCGCCATGCCGCCTCAAGCCGGAGTCGGCTGGTCGGGTCGCCTGGCGGTATGATCCAGTGGGTAGAGCGTGCAGCCGCCCGATTGAACCTGTTTGCCGAACGCGGCCCTATTAAGGGTATGGCGCTCGCCGGAAAAACCGATACGCTGCGACGACAGTCACTGGTAGCAATGGCCAGGCAACAACCGACGGAAGCACTGGAGCGATCCCTTGAAAGCTTGGCCGTCGAGCGTGCAGCGGCGGAGGTGGCCTGGCATGAGCGAAAGGCGGAGGGCACGCTCAGGACACTGAAAATGGATGACCTGCGCCATGAACTCGAACGCTGGGTTGCAGCCCGCCCCGGGCCGGTTCACTATGTGGTCCATTGTGATCAACCGGCAGGAGATACAGAAGGTGCGGGATCTCGAAATCTACATTCGTGACCTGGAGTCGTCAGCGGTATCTAGCTGGCTTGCCAGTCATCTGGACGACATTGAGCTCAGGGATGACCCGCTGGGTGACAGGGCGGTGAAAGGGTCAGCTCATTATCGGGCGCATAGAGTCCGCATTAATCTGTACCCCGGTGCAGGTGGCAAGCGATACACCTCTGTGATCCTTGAGGGTGAAGATCTGCCCTGGGCGTCCGACCTCGATTGCGCCCGGAGTGCCTGGCGTGCCATGGATACCGAGATTCGCTGCAGCCCCGGTGACTGGAAAGAAGGCGAGCCCGTGGAGGATGAGAAATGGTGGCGGCTGGACCAGCGTGGAGAGCAACTGGCGGTCTGGAACTGAGTTTTTTCCCGGCAACGAAAAAGGGGGCAGCCGGTCGGCTGCCCCCTTTTTTGTGATGAACGTTCTCGTGGATCAGTCGCTCAGGATGGACACGTTGTCCGCCTGAAGGCCCTTGTCCGCTTCGACAACGCTGAACCGGACCAGTTGGCCCTGGCGCAGTACCCGGCGGCCACGGCCACGAATGGCGCGGAAGTGTACAAAGACTTCATCGCCGCTATCGCGGACAATAAACCCGAAGCCTTTCTTGACGTTGAACCACTTGACGGTGCCTTCCTCATTGCCTTCAGGGGTGCTGTCGTCGTAGTCATCGTCGTCCTCGTAATCCGGTTGGGATTGCTGCTTGCGCGGGGCAGGCTGGCGAGGTGCCGTGCTGGCGCGAGGCGCTTGCTGCTTCACGGCTGAGGGTTTCTTGGCCGCCAGAGCGACGGTTACGAAGCCTGCCAGGCCGAAAAGGACAACCGCAATAATATAGGCTGCGATGCCCTGGGCGCTGCCCAATACAAACGTGGTACTGGTTGCTTCCTCGCTAGTGCCGGCCTGAGACAGAATCTGGAAGAGTTCCGGGGTGAAAGTCACCAACAGAAAGCCGAGGATAAAAGGTGACGGAATCGCGACCAGGAGAGCAAGGACGATCGCTTTTGCTGGGTTTTGCATGGACTGAATTTTCTCCATTCATCTAACGCTAACGATAAAGAGCCGGATATCGGGTAAAATCGGGTCTCCGGCGGTGAAAACCGCTGGGGGCCTGCAAGACATAAACGGGTCTTTCAGGTTCCCCGGCGGGCAAAAGCGGGATGATACCAGATAACGGGGAGCGCTGACCAAGCGGCGTGTCCGCCGACACCAAATTGATCACACAATACCTTGATGGGAATCCTTCCCGGAGAACCAAAAACTTTATGAGCGACAAAGATCTGCAGGCCCGGCTGGACGAACTGGAAACGCGTCTGGCATTCCAGGACGACATCATTCATACCCTGAGCGAGCAGGTGGCACGTCAGGAGCTGGATATCCGGGAACTCTGGGAGGCGAAGAAGCAGCTGAACACTCAGCTCAAGGAAGTATCGTCATCGAACATCAGAAAGGAGGAGGACGAAACGCCTCCTCCTCACTACTGATCAGGCCAGCAGTTCCACAAGAACCTGTTCGTAAATTTCCGACAGGGTGTCCAGGTCTGCGGCTTTTACACACTCATCGACTTTGTGGATGGTGGCATTGATCGGGCCAAGTTCCAGAACCTGGGCGCCGGTCGGGGCGATAAAGCGTCCATCCGACGTACCACCAGAGGTAGACAGCTCGGTTTCCCGGCCAGTGACGGAACGGATGGCACTTTTTGCCGCCGAAACCAGTGATCCGCTATCGGTCAGGAATGGCCGGCCGCTCAGATGCCATTGCAGGTCATACTTCAACTCATGACGGTCGAGAATGGCAACCACTCGTTCTTCCAGGCTTTCCGCTGTGTTTTCCGTGCAGTAGCGAAAATTGAAGTGAACCAGGCACTCTCCGGGAATGATGTTGCTCCCGGTACCAGCTTCGATCTTGGTGATCTGGAAAGTGGTTGGCGGGAAGAAATCATTGCCATTGTCCCAGAATTCCTTCGCGAGGGCGTCCAGTGCCGGGGCAGCGGTATGCACCGGGTTTTCCGCCAGGTGCGGGTAGGCCACGTGCCCCTGAGTGCCCTGTACTGTGAGATAGCCATGGAGTGAGCCCCGACGGCCGTTCTTGATGACATCGCCCACCTCACGGGTGCTGGACGGTTCACCAATCAGGCACCAGTCGATTTTCTCATTCCGGGCTTCCAGGGTTTCCACCACTTTCACGGTGCCGTCCTGGGCCGGACCTTCCTCGTCACTGGTGATCAACAAGGCAATGGAGCCCCGATGATCGGGATGATCCGTCACAAACCGCTCGCAGGCTGTGACGAAGGCCGCCAGACTGCCTTTCATGTCGGCGGCGCCCCGGCCATGAAGAAAACCATCATCTATCACCGCCTCGAACGGCGGATGACGCCAGTTTTTCTCCGGACCGGTAGGCACCACATCCGTATGGCCTGCAAACGTCAGCAGTGGGCCTTCCGAACCCTTGCGGGCCCACAGGTTGTCGGTTTCACCAAAGCGCAGGGCCTCGCCCTTAAAGCCCAGGGCGGAGAGCCGTGACATCATCAGTTCCTGGCAGCCGGCGTCGTCCGGGGTAACGGACGGCCGGCGGATCAGGTCAACGGCGAGCCTGAGGGTTGGGGAAAGCTCGGCGGAATTAGTTGTTTGCATGCAGTTCTTCGTTCAGCTCGATGGCGGACTTGTTGGTCTTGCATTCAACCGCGCCAGTCTGGCTGTTACGGCGGAACAGAAGGTCCGGCTTGTTGGCCAAATCCCGTGCCTTGATGACTTCAACCAGTTCGTTGTTGTCGTCCAGCAGGGCTACCTTGGTGCCGGCGGTAATGTACAGGCCCGCTTCGACTTTGCAGCGGTCACCCAGGGGAATGCCGAGGCCGGCATTGGCGCCAATCAGGCAGTTCTCACCAACGGAAATGATGATGTTGCCGCCGCCGGACAGGGTGCCCATGGTGGAGCAGCCACCGCCGAGATCCGAGCCCTGGCCGATCATCACGCCGGCGGAGATGCGGCCTTCAATCATGCTGGTGCCTTCGGTGCCGGCATTGAAGTTGATAAAGCCTTCATGCATCACGGTGGTGCCTTCACCCACATAGGCGCCCAGGCGAACACGGGCGGTGTCGGCGATGCGCACGCCTTTAGGGACCACGTAATCCGTCATCTGCGGGAACTTGTCGACGGACTTCACTTCCAGGGTGCGGCCTTCGAGGCGCGCCTTGAGCTGGCGCTCTGGCAGCTCGTTAAGGTCGATGGCGCCTTCGCTGGTCCAGGCCAGGTTTGGCAGCAGGCCGAAAATGCCGTCCAGTTTCAGCTCATGGGGTCTGGCCTGGCGACTGGAGATCAGGTGCAGCTTGAGGTAGACCTCTGGCGTGCTGGACGCAGTGTCGTCGGTGTCCAGTAGGGTCACCACGACCGGGCGACGGCTCTCGGCAGCTTTGCCCGCCAGGGCGGACTGTTCCATCTGGCCCAGTTGGCGTAATCCGTCCGAGAGCGCCTTGAGTTGATCGGGCGTCACCGATACCGCCTGATTGCCTCCCTGGTAATCCAGAACGTTTTGAGCCACTTCGATGAGGCCGTTATCGGGGGTGATGACCGGCTGCTGGTAAAACACTTCCAGCCACTCGCCCTGATTGTTCTGGGTGCCGATACCAATTCCGAATGCAAAACTCATTGATGTGCTCCTGGTTCTCAGTGTTTGAATCGTTCGGCCCAATCATCGGCATTAAAGCCGACGCTGACCGTGTCGCCGTGCTCAACCACGGGCCGCTTGATGATGGACGGATTGTCGAGCATCAGGTCGTGGGCGGATTGGGCGCTAATATTATCACGAACATCGTCCGAAAGTTTGCGCCACGTGGTGCCGCGACGGTTCAGTAACAACTCCCAGCCGGTGACCTGTTCCCATTGGCTGAGCCGGTCGGTGTCCAGGCCGTCCTTCTTGAAGTCGTGGAATTCGTAGTCGATGCCGGCGTCGCCCAGCCATTTCCGGGCTTTCTTGACGGTGTCGCAATTTCGGATGCCGTAGAGTTTCATGTCCTGTTTGCCTTTACAAAAGTCACAATGCGTTTTGCCGCTTCCACGCATTCTTCAATCGGCGCCACCAGGGCCATCCTTACCCGGTTTTCACCAGGATTATGGCCATTGACAGTGCGAGAGAGGTAGCGCCCGGGGAGTACGTGCACATTCTGCTGGGCAGACAACTCCCGCGCGAACGTTTCGTCGTCCATCGGGGTTTCCGGCCAGAGGTAGAACCCGGCATCGGGAAAGTCCACGTTCATCACTTCCCGCAGGATGGGTACCACTGCCTCAAACTTGGCGCGGTAGGCCGCCCGGTTCTCCCGCACGTGGTCTTCATCGCTCCAGGCGGCAATGCTCGCCAGCTGGTTGTGTATGGGCATGGCGCAGCCATGGTAGGTGCGGTATTTGAGATAGCCTTTGAGGATATCGGCATCGCCGGCCACGAAACCGGACCGCAGGCCCGGCAAGTTGCTCCGCTTCGACAGGCTGTGGAACACGACGCAGCGGGCGAAATCGTTGCGGCCAATAGCGGCACAGGTTTGCAGTAATCCTTCCGGCGGCCGACGTTCGTCCGGGTAGAGCTCGGAATAGCATTCATCGGACGCGACGATGAAGTCATGCTCGTCCGCCAGTTCGATGACCCGCGCCAATGTCTCCCGGGGAATCACCGAACCGCTGGGGTTGCCCGGTGAGCACAGGAACAGCACCTGGCAGTTTTTCCATACGGATTTCGGAACCTTGTCAAAGTCCGGTATGAAATGGCTGTCTGCGTCGCAGGCAAGGTAATGGGGCGTTGCGCCGGCAAGGAACGCAGCGCCTTCGTAGACCTGGTAAAACGGGTTGGGGCTGACCACGGTGGCGCTCTGGCTGGATTCCACCACCGATTGCACCAGCGAGAAGATGCCTTCGCGAGTGCCATTCACCGGAACGATATGGTGCTCAGGCGTCAGTGATCCGGGTGTCAGTTCAAAGCGGCGGGTGGCCCAGCGCGCGATGGCCTGACGCAGTTCGTCGGTGCCTTTCGTTGTAGGGTAGTTGGCGAGTTTGTCCAGATTATCCGCGATTACCTGTTTGACGAATTCCGGAGACGGATGCTTGGGCTCACCGATGCCCAGGGAAATCGACGTCAGGTCCTTGGGAACGCTGATGCCGGACTTGAGTTTGGTCAATTTCTCGAACGGGTAGGGGTGTAGCCTGTCCAGGTCGGGGTTCATTGGGTGTCATCCAGCATTTGGCAAAGATCCTGCTGCAGGGCCTGGCAGACTGCGGGGTCGCTGATCTGCTCGCCGTGCTCGTCGGTTACAAAGAATACGTCTTCCACCCGTTCACCCAGCGTCGCAATCTTGGCGTTGGTTAGCCGCACGCGATGCTCCAGCAATACCTGTCCAACGCGGGCCAGCAACCCCGGGCGGTCCGGTGTGATCACTTCCATCACCGTGCGCTGGTTGATGGTGTCGTTGGAGAAGGTCACTTCCGTGGGGAAGGCAAAGTGCTTCAGCTGTCTGGGAGTGCGGCGGTGGATGATGTCAGGGTAATCTTCCGGGTCATCCAGTTCCTCAATCAGGCGCATGCGAACCCGATCCTTGCGGGCCGGGTCAATGCCCAGGGGTTTGCCTTTCTCGTCCAGAACAATGTAGGAACTGATAGAGAAGGGGCCTTCGCTTGAGCTGATGCGAGCATCGACGATGTTGAGGTTAAGTTGTTCCAGCACCGCCGTGGTGGCCGCGAACAGGTCAATACGGTCACTCATATAAATGATGATCTGGGAGTAGCCGTCAGTAGGGCCGCCCCGGGTGTCACGAATCAGCACCAGCGGGTCGGGGTCATCACCATGGCGGATGATTGCAGCGGTCTGCCAGGCAATGTCCACCGTGGAATCCTGCAGGAAGTAGTCTTCGTCCAGGGTTTCCCAGATTCCGTCGATCTGTTCGTCCGTCATATTCTGGGCGTGGAGAATCTCCCGTGCCTCGGACTGAGTGGCGCGCACCCATTCCTGACGGTCTACCGGTGTTTCCGAGCCGCGTCTGAGTGCCCGTTTGGTCTCGATGTAGAGCTGGCGCAACAGCGAGGCGCGCCAAGTGTTCCACAACTTGGGATTGGTGGCGCTAATATCGCACACCGTCAGCACGTAGAGGTAGTCCAGGTGTACCTGGCTGGGCACGGCGCGTGCGAAGCCATGGATGATGTCCGGATCGGAGATGTCCTTGCGCTGGGCGGTCATCGACATCAGCAGGTGATTTTCCACCAGCCAGGAGGCCAGTTGAGTGTCCCGTTCACTGAGGTGATGGCGTTCGCAGAAGTCCTCGACGTCAATTGCGCCCAGCTCCGAATGGTCGCCGCCCCGGCCTTTGGCCACGTCATGATAAAGGCCGGCAATATACAGTGTTTCAAGCTTCGGTAACCGGTGAATCAAACGCGACGCCAGCGGGTATTCATTGCGGGCGTCGGCGCTGTCCAGCCGCACCATGTTGCGGATCACCCGCATGGTGTGGGCATCCACGGTGTAGATGTGGAACAGGTCGTGCTGCATCTGGCCGATGATCTGGCCAAATTCGGGGAGGTAGCGGCCCAGCACGTTGTATTTCTTCATTGCCGACAGGGTCTGGTCGAGGGCGTGTGGCGTCCGCAGCAGTTCCATGAACAGGGAAGTAACGGCCAGATCCGAGCGGAAAGCGTCGTCAATCAGGTGGCGGTGCGCCCGCAGTGAACGGATGGTGGTGGCGCGGATGCCTTTGATTTCCGGATGCTGCGCCATCAGAACGAAAATTTCCATGATGGCATAGGGCGCGTAGGCGAAGACCTGGTTGTTGACGGCTTCAATGTAGTAGTTGCGAATCTGGAAGCGCTTGTTCAGGGGCAGGATGTCGTCGTCACTTCCGGCGCCGAGTATGGCCTCGTCGTAGTACTGAAGAATAACGTCGGTCAGCTCCGCCAGGGCCAGCACGGTGCGGTAGTAGGACTGCATCATCAACTCAACGCCCAGCCGCTTGCCCTCATCCTTGTAACCCAGCATCTGAGCGAGTGCCCGTTGATGGTCAAACAGGAGGCGATTCTCGTTGCGGTCGGCAATCAGTTGCAGGCCAAAGCGAAGTCGCCACAGGAAGGTTTCGCCCTGCAGCAATATCTGGTGCTCTTCTTCGGTCAGGATACTGAAGCGTGTCAGATCCGCGATATTCTGCAGACCGAAGTGTCGCTTGGTAATCCAGCCGATGGTCTGTATATCCCGCAGTGCGCCTGGAGAGCCTTTTACATTGGGCTCAAGGTTGTATTCCGTGTCCCCGTATTTCGCGTGGCGCTGCTTCTGCTCTTCCCGTTTTGCTATGAAGTAATCGCGGTCAGAGCTGATGGCGTCTGAATAAACCTGATGACTGAGTTCGTCGCGTAAGTCATCCGGGCCGGCAATGGTACGGGTTTCCAGCAGGTTGGTAAGGATCGTGACATCTTCCCTGGCGGCGTCCATGCTTTCCTGGATGCTGCGGACGCTGTGGCCGATATCCAGCTTCAGGTCCCACAGGAGGGTTATGAAGGCGCCAAGGTCTTCTTGCCAGTTCTCTTCTATACCACTCCGGGTGAGAATCAACAGGTCGATATCGGAATGGGGGTGGAGTTCTCCTCGGCCATAGCCGCCGACTGCAACGAGAGAGACATCGGCAGAGGCGGCAAAGGCGTAGCGGTTCCAGATCAGGGCAAGAATGGTATCCAGGGTTCCGGACCGGGAATGGACCAGTGCGCGAACATCAGCTCCCTGCCGGAACGCTTCTGCGTCTGCGTTGTAGCGTTCCTTCAACAGCTCCCGGGCTGCTACAACAGGTGAGATGTCGTTGCTTATCCTGGATTCCAGTTCGCTGAGGTCCACCTAGAATGACTCTTCCGTGCGCTTGGTCAGTACTTCGTAGCCGTCCGACGTCACCAGGATAGTGTGCTCCCATTGCGCGGAGAGCTTATGATCCTTGGTCACCACGGTCCAGCCATCCGGCAGCAGCTTGGTGTGGTACTTTCCCTGGTTAATCATCGGTTCGATGGTAAAGGTCATGCCTTCCTGCAGCTCCATCCCGGTGCCGGGCTTGCCGTAGTGCATCACCTGAGGGTCTTCGTGAAACACCTTTCCAATGCCGTGGCCGCAATAGTCCCGGACCACAGAATAGCGATGCTTCTCAGCATGCTGCTGGATCACGTGACCAATGTCGCCCAGCCGGGCGCCAGGCTTCACCAGTTCAATACCTTTATACAGACACTCCTGGGTGATCTGGATCAGGCGTTCGCTGCCGGGCTTGGGCTTGCCGACGATGAACATCTTGCTGGTATCACCGTGCCATCCGTCTTTGATTACCGTGACGTCGATATTGACGATGTCACCGTCCTTCAGCACCTTTTTCTCGTTCGGGATGCCGTGGCAGACCACATGATTCACTGAGGTGCATACCGATTTCGGGAAACCCTTGTAGTTCAGCGGCGCCGGAATGGTCTTTTGCTCGTCCACCATATAAGCGTGGCAAATACTGTCGAGCTTCTCGGTTGTTACGCCCGGTTTGACGTGTTCGCCAATCATCTCAAGAACTTCGGCCGCCAGGCGGCCAGCGACACGCATCTTCTCGATTTCTTCCGGAGTCTTGATCGATACCTGCATTGGGGTTCCCGTTGATTTGGATCAAACACGCATTTTAAGGGGGAGTGTTGCCCGGTACAAGGAAGAGGCGGTTTTGCCGTGCTTTACGGGACACAAATTAATGGAATCCGGCGGGCGATTTATGGTATAAACGCGCCCGCTGGAAACAAATCCGGCAAATTCGCACACACGTCGGCACGTTGTCCCAGGGTGCCTGCTCATGTTGTCTCTATATAAAGGCGACGGAGCCAGGTTGGGGCAATCGGACGTGTGGAGGACTAACCCGAAGCTAAAAAGGTAAATATCATGGCTCAGGTAAATATGCGTGACCTGCTGAAAGCAGGCGCCCACTTCGGTCACCAGACTCGTTACTGGAACCCGAAAATGTCGAAGTTCATCTTCGGCGCTCGCAACAAGATTCATATCATCAACCTTGAGCAGACTGTTCCTGCCATGAACGATGCGTTGAACTTCGTTCATAACCTCGCGGGCAACAAGAACAAGATCCTGTTCGTTGGCACCAAGCGTGCGGCGGCCAAGATCATCAAGGAAGAAGCACTGCGCTCCAGTCAGCCATACGTGAACCATCGCTGGTTGGGCGGCATGCTGACCAACTACAAGACCATTCGCCAGTCAATCCGTCGCTATCGCGACCTGGAAGCACAGAGCCAGGACGGTACGTTCGACAAGCTGACCAAGAAAGAAGCTCTGGATCGTACCCGCGAAATGGACCGTCTTGAGCGTTCAATCGGCGGTATCAAGGACATGGGTGGCCTGCCGGACGCCATGTTCGTGATCGATGTTGACCACGAGCGTATCGCCATCAAGGAAGCCAACAAGCTGGGCATTCCTGTGATCGGCGTTGTTGATACCAACAGCGACCCTGACGGCGTTGATTACGTGATTCCGGGCAACGACGATGCCATCCGCGCGATCCAGATTTACGTGCAGGCCGTTGCTGAAACCTGCATCGAAGCGGCCCAGTCTGCCGGTGCCGGCGCTGACGAGTTTGTAGAAGTCAGCGAAGACGCGGAAGGTGCTGCTCCCGCTGCGGAGTAATAGTTCCTTCGCGAACAGGTTGTAGGGTGTGCCCGTGGTTTACCTCCGGGCACACCGGTCCAGAATTCGGAACAGTTAAGAGGAATGAACATGGCTGCAATTACTGCTGCAATGGTCAAAGAGCTTCGTGAGCGCACCGGCCTTGGCATGATGGAATGCAAAAAGGCATTGGTGGAAGCTGGCGGAAGCGTTGATGCCGCAATTGAAGAGCTGCGTAAGTCTTCCGGCCTGAAGGCTGCCAAGAAGGCGGGTCGTACCGCTGCTGAAGGTGTTTCCCTGATCAAGGTGTCTGACGACAACACTGTCGCTTACATCCTGGAAGTGAACTCCGAGACTGATTTTGTTGCTCGTGATGACAACTTCATGAATTTCGCCAACGACGTTCTGAATGTTGCGTTTGAGAACAGCAGAACAGACGTTGCCGAACTGATGGAAGGCGATCTGGAAGCCAAGCGTGAAGCGCTGGTTCAGAAGATCGGCGAGAACATCACCGTTCGTCGTATCGTACGGGTGGAAGGCCCGGTTGTGGGTGCTTACGTTCACAGCACCAACAAGATTGCGTCTGTTGTGGCCCTCACCGCAGGCAGCGCTGAAGTTGCTCGGGACGTTGCCATGCACGTTGCCGCTGTTAACCCGCGGGTTGGCAAGCCGGAAGACATGCCGGCCGACGAGCTTGAGAAAGAAAAAGCGGTCATCAAGGCCCAGCCTGATATGGAAGGCAAGCCTGCTGAAATCGTCGAAAAGATGATGGGTGGCCGGATCAAGAAATTCCTGGCGGAGAACAGCCTGGTCGAGCAGCCGTTCGTCAAGAATCCTGACCAAAGCGTGGGTCAGCTGATTAAGGACAACGGCGGTGAGCTGGTTAGCTTTGTTCGCCTGGAAGTCGGTGAAGGTATCGAGAAGGAAGAAGTGGATTTTGCGGCAGAGGTCGCTGCTGCGGCAGGTACCGGCAAGTCCTGATCCTTCTGACAGGTGCCAGGGCGATGTCCGGGGCACCTTCCAAGTCTGCCACGTTAGCCGGAATTTTCCGGTTCTCGTGGCGGGCTTGTATCTGAGATACCCCTTTTTATTGAGGAGTATGTCAGATACAAGCCTGAGAAGCTTGTCCTGCCAGGCACCAAGCCAGACACATAGAAGGGGATCCTCATGCCGAAGTCGTCCAATACCCAGCCCAGATACAAACGCGTCCTGCTCAAACTCAGTGGTGAAGCCTTGATGGGCGAGCACGATTTTGGCATTGATCCAAAAGTGCTTGATCGGATGGCATTGGATATTGGTTCGCTCATTGGCATTGGTGTTCAGGTAGGCCTGGTCGTTGGCGGCGGCAATCTGTTTCGCGGTGCGGCGTTGAACGCCGCTGGCATGGACAGGGTGACCGGCGACCATATGGGCATGCTGGCAACGGTCATGAATGGACTGGCTATGCGTGACGCCCTGGAGCGATCCAATATCCGTACCCGGGTTATGTCCGCCATCCCTATGAGTGGTATTGTTGAGCATTATGATCGCCGCCGGGCGGTACGCGACCTGAAAGACGGCGATGTGGTGATTTTCTGTGCAGGCACCGGTAACCCGTTCTTTACGACCGACTCAGCCGCTTGTTTGCGGGGGATCGAAATTGAAGCGGATGCCGTGCTGAAGGCAACCAAGGTTGATGGCGTTTATTCCGCCGATCCCTACAAGGATCCGACTGCGGAAAAATACGATCGTCTCACCTATGACGAAGTGCTGGACAAAAAGCTGGGCGTGATGGATCTGACCGCTATATGTCTTGCGCGAGATCATGGCATGCCTCTCCGGGTCTTCGACATGAACCGCTCTGGCGCGTTGACCCGTATCGTGACCGGAGAGTCGGAAGGCACACTGATTGAATAATCTGATTGAGACATTTTGTACAACGAATCCGAGGACGCTGCAGTGATTGACGATATTAAAGCTGATGCTGAAAAGAAGATGAAGAAAAGCCTTGAATCCCTGAGCTGGGCTTTCAACAAGATCCGTACCGGGCGAGCACATCCGTCCATCCTGGACAGCGTAACCGTGGATTACTACGGCCAGGAGACACCGCTCAAGCAGGTGGCGAGCGTGAACGTCGAGGATAACCGTACGTTGGCTGTGTCGCCCTGGGAGAAGCCGCTGTTACCGAAGATCGAAAAAGCGATCATGATGTCGGATCTGGGTCTGAACCCGTCCAACAACGGTGAGGTTATTCGAATTCCCATGCCGATGCTGACCGAGGAAACCCGTAAGGAAATGGTCAAGCAGGCCAGGGCTGATGCGGAGCACGGCAAGGTTTCCGTCCGCAACGCGCGTCGTGATGCCAACAGCACGCTGAAAGAGCTGCTGAAGGAAAAAGACATCAACGAAGACGAAGAGCGTTACGGTGAGGAAGAAATCCAGAAGTTGACTGACCGTTATATCGCTGAGATCGAGAAGCAGCTCAAGGCCAAGGAAGAGGACCTGATGGCTGTCTGATCAGCCGGTCCAATTCAGCACAATGATCAGCCGGTGCCATTGCAGTTGTCCGGTATCGGCTGAACAGGGGATTGCATGACGGAAAGTGTATCCGCAGAGATTCCGGTTTCGGCTGGTAGCCGGCCCCGGCATGTGGCCATTATCATGGATGGTAACAATCGCTGGGCCAAAGCCCGGCGACTGAAAGGTGTCGCCGGCCACAAGGCCGGCGTGAAAGCAGTGAGATCAGTGGTTGAAACCTGTGCCCGGGAAGGGGTGGAGGTACTTACCCTGTTTGCGTTTTCCAGCGAGAACTGGCGCCGTCCCGAGGATGAAGTGTCGGCCCTGATGCGCCTGTTCCTGTTTGCGTTGGAGCGGGAAGTCAAAAAGTTGCACCGCAACGACATCTGCCTGCGCATTATCGGCGATCGCTCCGCGTTTAGTACAAACCTGCAGGAACATATGGAGCGCGCCGAGGCGCTTACTCGCGACAATACCCGGATGACGCTGGTTATCGCCGCTAATTATGGCGGGCATTGGGATATCACCCAAGCCAGTCGTAAAGTGGCTGAGAAGGTCCGTTCTGGAGAGCTGGCGCCCTCCGACATCACCGATAACCTTATTCAGCAACATCTGTCTATTGGTGACTTGCCCATGCCGGACCTGATGATTCGTACGGCTGGCGAGCAACGCATCAGCAACTTCATGCTCTGGCACCTGGCCTATACCGAACTGTATTTTTCTCCCGTTTACTGGCCCGATTTCCAGGCGCAGGAAATGGGGCAGGCGTTGCAGGCATATGCGGGTCGGAAACGCCGTTTTGGTCAGACAGACGACCAGATAGCCAGCGTTTCGTCAGAACAATAACGACAAGATAGCGAACGATATCGTGCTTAAAACCCGTATTATTACCGCGCTTATCCTGGCCCCCATCGCGATTGGCGGAATTTTCTTCCTGCCGCCCCTGGGGTTCGCCCTGTTTACCGGGGCCATTATTACCGTTGGTGCCTGGGAGTGGGCCAACATGTCCGGCCTGACTGCGCCCGCGGCCCGTGTTGCATATGCCCTTGTGGTCGCGGCGGTGCTGTACGGACTGCTGAACGTTCCGGCAGTTGCGGTGCTTTGGCTGGCATTGTTCTGGTGGGTACTGAGTTTCCTGCTGGTAAGAAACTACCCCGGTGGTTCAGAGCGCTGGGGCGGCGTGCCTGCCCGTGCCCTGATGGGCCTGTTGGTGCTGGTTCCCGCGTGGGTAGGGCTTAACCATCTTCGCACTGGCGGCTTTCAGTTCGGCGACAGTGCCAATAACCTCCTACTGATTCTTTATGTTTTCTGCGTGGTCTGGGTCGCGGATATCGGCGCCTATTTTGCCGGCCGTGCGTTTGGCAAAGCGAAGCTTGCACCCAGGGTCAGTCCGGGAAAATCCTGGGCGGGTGTCTGGGGTGGTCTGGTGGCGGTCGCGATCTTCGCAATTGTGATCAGTGTGCTGGCCTCAGCCACCACCATGCAGTTGCTGCTTCTGGTTGTTGCCAGCCTGATTACCGGTGCCGTTTCCGTGCTTGGCGATCTGCTGGAAAGCATGCTGAAACGTTTCAGGGGTATTAAGGATAGCAGTCAGCTATTGCCGGGCCATGGCGGTATCATGGACAGAATCGACAGCCTGACGGCTGCCATCCCGGTGTTCGCCCTGATCATCACGCTGATGGGTTGGTTGACGACGGGGCAATGGTGACTATTGTGAAACGTCGTGTTTCGATACTTGGTGCGACGGGCTCCATTGGCCTGAGTACACTCGATGTGATTCGTCGCCACCCGGACCGGTTTTCGGTTTCAGCGCTAACCGCCAGTACCAGTGTCGACAGCATGGTGGAACTCTGCCATGAGTTTCGTCCCAGGTATGCGGTCATGGCCGATGAAAATGCGGCTGAAGCGTTGTCCCGTGCGTTAAGTGATTTGCCTGCCGTCCTGGTTCTCGGCGGCTCGGAAGCGTTATGCCAGGTTGCGGGCGATGATGATTCCGATACGGTTATGGCGGCGATCGTTGGAGCCGTGGGATTACCGCCTACGCTTGCTGCAGTGAGGGCGGGTAAGCGCGTTTTGCTTGCCAACAAGGAAGCACTGGTTATGTCGGGCAAGCTGTTTATGGATGCCGTTCTGGCGTCGGGTGCAGACGTTCTGCCGATCGACAGCGAACATAACGCCATCTTCCAGTGTATGCCGCCGGACAAGATCCGGGATACCCGTGGTGCGGGTATTACTCGCATTCTGCTTACTGCCTCCGGTGGGCCGTTTCGTACTCACTCGGCCGAATCCCTGCGCAATGTGCTGCCTGCCGAGGCCTGCAATCACCCCAACTGGTCGATGGGGCAGAAGATCTCAGTCGATTCCGCGACCTTGATGAACAAGGGGCTGGAGCTGATAGAAGCATGCTGGCTGTTCAATACCACGCCGGAAATGATTGAAGTGCATGTCCACCCGGAGAGCATCATTCATTCGATGGTTGAGTACGCCGATGGGTCCGTTCTGGCGCAGCTTGGTAGTCCCGACATGCGCACACCCATTGCTAACGGTCTCGCGTGGCCCGAAAGAATTGAAGCCGGCGTTGCTCCGCTGGATCTGTTTCGCATCGGGCAGTTTCACTTTGAGCGCCCGGACCTGGAGCGCTTTCCGTGCCTGAGGTTAGCAGCGGAGGCGTTCCACGAGGGCGGAACGGCACCAGCGGTAATGAATGCTGCGAACGAAGAGGCAGTGTCGGCCTTTCTTTCCGGTAACCTGTGTTTTGCGGATATCCCCCTTATCATAGAGCGTACGTTGGCAGCCACCGAGGTTGTACCGGCAGACAGTTTCGATACCATCTTCGCGAAGGATGCCGAGGGCAGGGCTGTCGCACGGGAACAGATACAGGCGCTGGCTGTCTGAACCATGCGAGTCCTGAGAGGCGGTTCTATCATCACCAACAGAGAGCATTATGCAGATCGTTGAAACCGTATTGGCGTTGATACTCACGCTGGGCATTCTGGTGACGCTCCATGAAGCTGGTCACTTTTGGGTGGCTCGCCGCTGCGGTGTCAAGGTTTTGCGGTTTTCTGTTGGTTTCGGGAAGCCTCTGTTTTCGTGGTACGACCGGCAGGGCACCGAGTTTGCGGTTGCGGCGATCCCTCTCGGTGGCTACGTGAAAATGCTGGATGAGCGGGAAGGGCCGGTGCCCGAAGAGCTCAAGGATCAGGCGTTCAATGCCAAGCCCCCATCGAAACGTATCGCTATTGCTGCCGCTGGGCCCATAGCGAATTTCCTGTTTGCCATTGCTGCCTACTGGCTGCTCAGCGTGGTTGGTTTCACCACGGTTGCGCCCATTGTAGGCGACGTCAGTCAGGGGAGTGTCGCGGAACGGGTCGGGCTCACCAGCGGCATGGAAATCCACCAGGTCGACGGCCGTCGTGTGACATCCTGGCGCGACGTGAACATGCGCTTGCTTGAGCGCACGGGTGAGTTTGGTGAGGTAACCATCGATGTCTCGCAGAACGGTAACCGCGGGACTCTGCGGGGAGCTCTGGATGGCTGGAGTCTAAGTGAGGACACGCCGAACCCGTTGAATGAGTTTGGTGTGACGCCCTGGCGGCCCGACGTACCGGCAGTGCTGGGGGAGATATCACCGGGTGGCCGGGCTGAGGCCGGCGGGTTGAAATCCGGCGACCGAGTGGTTGAGGTGGACGGCAAGCCAGTAGCGGACTGGTTCGAACTGGTGGCTTTCATACGCGAGGCGCCCGAAAAGCCCCTGGAGCTAACGGTCGAACGCGATGGCCGCATGGAACAAATCCGTGTGACGCCCGCGGAAAGAACGGCAGACGATGGCAGTGTTACCGGTTTTGTGGGTGCGGGTGTCAGCGAGGTGACCTGGCCTGATCACGTACTCAGGGATGTCAGTTATGGTCCCCTGGCAGCGATTCCCAACGCGGTCTCTGAAACCTGGGGTGACACTCGATTGACTCTGGTCGCGATCAAAAAAATGGTGACCGGATTGCTTTCTCCCACTAACCTTAGTGGCCCGATTACCATTGCCAGGATAGCGGAAGCCAGTGTAAGTTCCGGTTTCGAAGACTTTATTCGTTTTCTTGCCTACCTCAGTGTCAGTCTTGGGGTGCTGAACCTTCTGCCAATACCGGTTCTTGATGGTGGGCATATTGTCTATTACACCATTGAAGCCATCCGCCGGAAGCCTCTATCAGAGCAGGCCCAGGCGTTCGGACTGCGTATTGGAATGGCAATGATCCTTACATTAATGGTGTTTGCACTTTACAACGACCTGATGCGGTTGTGAGAATTGCGAACTCCTTACGCGCATCAACAGGCGAAATTATTGAATGAGACGTTCTCTTCTGGGTATAGCTGTAGGCTTGGTAGTCGCCACCTCAACCATAAAACCGGCACTGGCTGATGAATTCACCGTATCCGATATCGAGGTAGAAGGCCTTCAGCGGGTATCCGCAGGGACGGTATTTTCCGCATTTCCCGTTTCGATCGGGGAGCCGGTCGATGAGGTGGAGCTGTCCGATGCGATCAAAGACCTGTTTCGCACCGGCCTGTTTACCGATATCAAAGCCAGCCGTGATGGTGGTGTGCTGATCCTTACGGTTCAGGAGCGACCTTCAATCACGTCCATAGACATTGAAGGCAACAAGAACATTGAAACCCCCATGCTGATGGATGCGCTATCCGGAGCGGGTCTCCAGGAGGGGCAGGTATTTCGCAGGGCGACCCTTGAGCGACTGGAGCTTGAGATTCTCCGGTCCTACATCAGTCAGGGTCGTTACAATGCGCGGGTGAAAGCCACCGCCGAGGACCTTCCCCGCAATCGCGTTGCCATCAAGCTGGACATTAACGAAGGTACGGTTGCGGCTATCCAGCACATCAATATTGTGGGTAACGACGCGTTTGACGACGAGCGGCTGCTGGATCTGTTTGAGCTCCAGACCACCAGTTGGTGGAATTCCATCACCAGTGCTGACAAGTATGCCCGGGAGCGCCTGAGCGGCGACCTGGAGTCACTGCGGTCCTTCTACCTTGACCGCGGCTACATCGACTTTACGGTTGAGTCCAGCCAGGTCTCGATTTCTCCCGACAAGAAACAGGTTTTTATTGCCATCTCGTTGAACGAGGGGCCTCAATACACGGTGTCAGACGTCAACCTGCGCGGTGAGCTGATCGTACCTGAGGAAGAGCTGCGGGAGCTTATTCCCATTGAAGAGGGCGACGTGTTCTCTCGTTCCCGGATGACGGCGATTTCGGAAGCGCTTTCCCGTCGTCTTGGCCGCGAAGGTTATGCGTTTGCAAACGTGAATGCGGTGCCGGAGCCTGCCGATGACAATACAGCGTCAGTAACCTTCTTCGTGGAGCCTGGTAAGCGGGCGTATGTCCGGCGCATCAATTTTGATGGCAACGTCTCCACCCGGGACGATGTGTTGCGCCAGGAAATGACCCAGATGGAAGGTGGCGTCGCCTCCACCGACCGGATCGAATTCTCGAAAACAAAGTTGGAGCGACTTGGCTTCTTCGAAACCGTCGATGTGGAGACGGTTCCTGTGCCCGGTACGGATGATTTGGTGGACGTTAACTATTCCGTGGCGGAACAGGCAACCGGCAGTCTGTCGGCGTCTGTCGGCTTCTCGCAGGCCTCCGGGGTAATCCTGGGCGCTAACGTGTCCGAGAACAACTTCTTTGGCAGCGGCAAGCGTGTCTCCTTTGGCGTCAACGTCAGTGACTCCATCAAGAGTGCCAATTTTTCCTACCAGGACCCATACTACACCGTGGATGGCGTCAGCCGTGGTTTCAGCGTGTTTGCCCGTGAAACCGACTTTGAAGAACAGGATATTTCCTCTTACCTGCTGGATGAGTACGGCGGCCGCCTCACCTTCGGTTATCCTACGGACAACATTACCCGCCTTAATTTCGGGCTTGGTTATACGTTGTCCAAGGTGAAGGAGGGTGCATTCACCTCAGAAGAGGTCAAAACCTTCATTGATGAAGAAGGCAACGATTTCAACAATTATTTCCTGTTCGGTTCGTGGCGGCGCAGCACACTAAATAGGGGTGTGCTTCCAACGGACGGCTATAGCCTGTCGTTATCCGCTGATGTAGCGGTGCCCGGCAGCGACCTGACATTCTATAAGCTGAATCAGAAAACCGAGTTCTACCAGCCACTGAATGATAATCAGACCTGGGTATTCAGGGCGCGTTCGGAGATTGGTTACGGGGACGGTTACAACGGCCGAAGCGTGATGCCGTTCTACGAGCACTTCTACGCCGGTGGATATGGTTCGGTGCGCGGATATGAGGCAAACTCTCTCGGCCCGCTTGCTACCAATGCGCCGAACGACTTCTCCGATCCGGACCCCTTCGGTGGTAGCTTGTTGACGGAAGGCAGCCTGGAACTGATTTTCCCCACACCGTTTGCTGGGGATACCCGTTCCATGAGAACCGCGTTCTTCGTGGATGCGGGGCAGGTTTTTGATGCCGATAGGAATTTTGATCCGGCCCTGGATGAAATTCGCCTGTCGGCCGGTGTAGGATTCCAGTGGATCACGGCAGTAGGACCGCTGGCGTTCAGTCTTGCCAAACCTTTGAACGACAAGAGCGGTGATGACACTCAGGTGTTCCAGTTCTCCCTCGGCCAGACCTTCTGATCGTCAGGGCCGGAGGGGGTGCGAAAGACAATGATAAACAGGAGAAACAACATGTTCCGATATTCCGTTGCAGCGATTCTGTCAATGCTGCTGATCGCATTCCCGGCTGCTGCCGAAACCAGAATAGGTGTGGTTGACCTTCGCCAGGCCTTGTTCTCGTCCAGCGATGCGCGCGCGTTCAGCGAGACACTGCAGAAAGATTTCGCTGGAGAGGAAGCCAAGGTTCGTGAAGCCCAGGAGGCCGCCCGCAAGCTCAAGGAACGGCTTGAGAAAGACGGTGCCATGATGAATGAGTCCGAGCGCCAACAGATGGCTGCTGAGTTCCAGGAGAAAGTTAAGGAATTCAATTTCCTCAAGCAGCGCCTGGACTCCACTGTGGCCAATCGCAAGCAACAGTTCCTCGAAGAAGCCCGCCCGGAGGTAGACGCAGCGGTTAAGGAGCTCCTGGAAGAGAACAATCTGGACATGATCCTGCCCAGCGAGGCGGTGGTGTATGTCAAGCCTGAAATGAATCTGACAGAAGAGTTGCTAGAGAAACTGGACCGCTGATACGGAGGGCCGGATAATGGCCCGCCCGGATAAACCTTGTGGAGCTGACAATGACAAAGCGTTCGTACCGGCTGGGCGACATTGCTTCTGAGCTTGGCGCGGAGCTCAAGGGCAATCCCGATACGGAAATCAACGGGCTTGCGACGCTTCAGGCGGCTTCTCCGGGCCAGATAGCCTTCCTGGCCAACCCGTCGTACGGTCGCTACCTGACGGAGACCAGCGCTTCAGCGGTTATACTCTCGCAATCGACTGCGGACCAGTGTCCTACCAACGTCCTGTTACTGGATAACCCCTACCTCGGCTATGCTCGCCTGAGCCATTGGTTTGACCCGGCGCCAGTTCCAGAGCCTGGTATTCACCCGTCGGCCGTTGTGGCGTCTTCCGCGAGGGTCTCGGATACGGCCTGCATCGGCCCTCAGGCTGTTATTGAGGCTGAGGCTGTCGTGGGCGAAAACGTTGTCGTGGGCGCCGGCTGTGTTATTGGAGCCCGGTGTCAGATTGGCGAGCAGACTATACTGCGTCCACGGGTAACCCTGGCCCACGATATCGTTATGGGGAAACGTTGCCATATCCTCAGTGGTGCGGTCATCGGTTCCGACGGTTTCGGGTTTGCTAATGAGAAAGGAGCCTGGCATCGAATAGCCCAGCTTGGCCGGGTCATTCTGGGGGACGATGTTGAAGTGGGTGCGAACACCACAATTGATCGGGGAGCCTTGGACGACACGATCATTGGCGATGGCGTGAAGCTCGATAACCTGATTCAGATTGCGCACAACGTCAGTATTGGTGATCACAGTGCCATGGCGGCGATGGTGGGTATCGCGGGTAGCACACGTATTGGCAGCCACTGTGTTTTTGGCGGCCAATCGGGTGTGGCAGGGCACCTTACGATTGCGGATCAGGTCCACCTGACCGGCATGACGCTGGTTTCTGGTGACATTCGGGAGCCCGGCGTGTATTCGTCTGGAACCAGCGCCGACAGCAACCGGCAATGGCGTAAAAATGCTGTGCGTTTCCGTCAGCTTGATGCCTTGGCGCGTCGGCTTAAAGAACTGGAAAAGAAAATGGAAGGCTGAGGCCGCTACTGATGATGTATATCGACGAGATCATGGAATACCTGCCCCATCGCTACCCGTTTTTGCTGGTTGATCGGGTAACAGAGCTGGAAAAAGGACAATTCATCAAGGGCTATAAGAATATCTCCCTTAATGAGCCTTTTTTTACCGGCCACTTTCCCAATAACCCCATTATGCCGGGCGTGCTGATCATCGAAGCCATGGCGCAGCTTTCAGGTATTCTCGGCTTTGTGACGGTTGGCCGGAAACCCTCAGACGGCGTGGTACAATACCTGGCTGGTTCCAGTAAAGCGCGTTTCAAGCGCCCCGTGGTGCCGGGGGACAGGCTGTGCATGGAGTCACAGGTTATTTCCGGAAAGCGTGGAATCTATAAATTCGAGTGCCGCGCACTGGTTGATGATGAAGTCGTCTGTGTGGCAGAAATATTGACCGCTGAGAGAGAAGTTTGATGGCGACAAAAGAATGGTCGGGAGTCCATCCTCAGGCGATTGTGGACCCCTCTGCCAAGCTTGCCGACAACGTAACGGTTGGCCCATGGAGCTACATCGGCCCGAACGTTGAGATCGGAGAGGGGACTGAAGTGATGTCCCACGTGGTCATCAAGGGCCCAACGAGAATCGGCCGCAATAACCGCATATTTCAGTTTTCCAGTGTCGGGGAAGAATGCCAGGACAAAAAATACGCGGGTGAGCCAACCACGCTGGTTATCGGTGATGACAATATCATCCGTGAGAACTGCACCATTCATCGGGGCACGGTTCAGGATCGTGGTGAAACCTGTATCGGCAATGGCAATCTGCTCATGGCCTACGTGCATGTGGCGCATGACTGCATTATTGGCAATAACACCATCCTGGCCAATTGTGCGACATTGGCCGGCCATGTGTCCGTTGGTGACTTCGCGATACTGGGTGGCGGCACCATGGTTCATCAGTTCTGTCATATTGGAACCCACAGCATGAGTGCTGGTGGAAGTATTGTGCTGAAAGACATCCCTGCGTACATCATGGCAAGCGGGCAATCTGCACAGCCGTTTGGTATGAACGTGGAAGGCTTGCGCCGCCGTGGTTTCAGCAAGGAGGTGTTGTTGGCACTCCGTCGTGCTTACAAGGTTATCTATCGTCAGGGCCTGACTACGGAACAAGCCGTTGAAGAGCTCGAAAAAGCCTACTCCGATATTCCCGAAGTTACGCCCCTGATCGATTCCCTTCGTGGTGCACACCGCGGCATCATCCGCTAACCAGGGAGTGAATGCCCCGGTGACGGACCATCACGAAAACTCTGTAGCCAGCACCCGCAAAGTGACTTTCGCCATCGTGGCCGGAGAGGCGTCAGGAGATATCCTCGGCGCCGGGCTGATCCGTTCCCTGCGGCTCAGGTATCCGAACGCGCGGTTTGTCGGCATTGGTGGCGATGAAATGATCGCGGAAGGCTTCCACTCTCTCGTTCCTATGGAACGGCTGTCAGTGATGGGGCTCGTCGAAGTGCTCGGGCGAATACGGGAGCTGTTCGATATTCGCGCACGGCTGATGAACTACCTGCTGGCGACACCGCCGGACGTCGTCATTGGTATCGACTCCCCGGACTTTACCCTGGGTATTGAGCGCAGGTGTCGTGATGCCGGTATTCCGACCGCCCATTATGTTAGCCCGTCCGTCTGGGCCTGGCGGCAAAAGCGGATCTTCACGATCGCCAAATCTGTCAACCTTATGCTTACCCTGTTCCCGTTTGAGGCCCGTTTCTACGAAGAGCACGGCGTGCCCGTGGCCTTTGTAGGGCACCCCCTGGCGGACCGCATTCCAATGATGCCTGATACAGCTGGTGCCCGTCAGTCCCTGGGGCTTCTGGAAGATGCGCCGGTGCTGGCCATTCTTCCGGGGA
Organism: Marinobacter sp. Hex_13; assembly: GCF_001566815.1. Taxonomy (NCBI): domain Bacteria; kingdom Pseudomonadati; phylum Pseudomonadota; class Gammaproteobacteria; order Pseudomonadales; family Marinobacteraceae; genus Marinobacter; species Marinobacter sp. Hex_13. The sequence continues at coordinate 21,728 of NZ_LSMM01000041.1, read as the reverse complement.
GCCGGGGCGGGGAAGTGGAGCGTCTGGGTACTCTTTTTCTGGAGGCCGCCCGTTGGATCCAGGGCAGGCGTCCGGATTTGCAACTGGTGATTCCTTGCGTAAACCGGGATCGGGAAAAGCAGGTTCGGGCACTGGTGGAAGCCCTGGACGTGAAACTGGCGGTGACCATTGTGCGAGGCCGTTCGAGAGAGGTGATGGCATCGTCCGACGTGGTATTGCTTGCGTCCGGAACCGCCACTCTGGAAGCCATGTTGCTGAAGAAGCCCATGGTGGTGGGTTACCGGTTGAGTCGTGTCAGCTATGCATTGGTCTCAAGGCTGGTCAAGGTGCCTTATGTGGCCTTGCCAAACCTGCTGGCCAAGGAACAACTGGTTCCGGAACTATTGCAGGATGATGCTTCGCCGGAGTCTCTCGGAGAAGCCGTGCTTGAGCGCCTTGAAAATGAATCCGAACGCGCCCGGTTGACAGCCGCTTTTTCACAATTGCATGAACAATTGCGACAGGGGGCTGACGAGCAGTCTGCTGCAGCCATCTCCGCATTAATAGAAGGCGGAGCAGTATGAGTAAGCGCCCCTTACCGCCGTTTGAGTGCCAATATCAGGGGCGACTATTGGCCGGTGTGGACGAGGTGGGACGCGGGCCGCTGGTTGGGGCTGTGGTGACGGCCGCGGTTATCCTGAACCCGGAAAAGCCAATACCGGGCCTGGCAGATTCGAAAAAGCTGACGGACAAGCGCCGTGAGGCTCTTTACGAACAGATCATTGAGCGTGCCGTATCCTGGAGCCTGGGGCGCTGTGAGGCCGATGAGATTGACAGGCTGAACATCTTCCAGGCAACCATGGTGGCTATGGAGCGTGCCGTGGCGGGCCTGCATGTCGAGCCGGAATATGTACTGGTGGACGGTAACCGCTGCCCCAAATGGCGTTGGACCTCTGAGCCAGTGGTGAAGGGCGACAGCCGGGTGGAGGCCATCAGTGCGGCGTCCATTGTCGCCAAGGTGACTCGTGACAGGGAGATGGCTGTGCTCCATGAGGAATTCCCTGAGTACGGCTTTGCAGGCCACAAGGGTTATCCGACGCCCGTACACCTCGAAGCGCTTGGTAGATTGGGTGCAACCGCTCACCATCGTCGCTCATTCCGCCCGGTTCAGGAAGCGATTGATGCCGTGGGTTTGTACAGCCGCGCCGCGGATCAGGAACTGCAATATCCTGGCGACTTGTTTGAAAATATCGATTGACAGGTTCCGGTCGAATCCTTAGTATACGCGCACGTTGATCGGGGGAAGCCCCGGTAAACAACCAGTTTGATGCGGGGTGGAGCAGTCTGGTAGCTCGTCGGGCTCATAACCCGAAGGTCGTAGGTTCGAATCCTGCCCCCGCTACCACTTATAAAAAGCCGGTCTTTGACCGGCTTTTTTGTGCCTGTTCGGTCTACTTCAGGATTTAGTTCCGCCCTGCATATTTTTCGACCCTTTTGCAACTCCTATCCAGTCGGCTTTCCTTAAATCTAATACTTTCGTACCAAAAATAACCGCCATTTATCGCCTTTCAGGCAAAAAATTGCCCGGTTAATCAGTATCCTCAGTTGTTTCATTACGGTTATCTGTCGAAAAATTGACAAAATCGTAACTTGGGAAATGACACCATTCACATCGATACTTGCCCACGTTTTATACAATTTAACAAATTCGGCAATTTATTGGTGTGAAATACATATGAAACGCGTCATCAAAGTGTCACAGGCATGGATTGCCGCGTTGTTTTTAGGATTGGTCCTCACAGGCTGTGGGGGCGGTTCTTCTGGTAGCTCAGAGAGCACTGCAGGTACAGGCGATAGCACGGGGGTTGGCTCAGGTGGTTCCGAGGGCAATCCACCACCGAGCGGTGGTGGCGAGGGAGTGGTTGACCGCTCGGCGTCGCTCAGCTGGAATGCGCCCACCGATCGTGAAAACGGCGATGATCTAAGTCCGTACGATTTGGAGCGCTACGTTATCAGGTACGGAACGGATAGGAATAACCTCGACAAACAAGTTCAAGTCGACAATGTCGGAGGCTTGGAAACGATGAGCTATGACGTTGAGAACTTGTCGGCGGGCACCTGGTACTTCACGATTCAGGTGGAAGATGTTGATGGCCTGATGAGCGCGCCATCGGCGCCGGTCAGCAAAACCATCTAGTTCAGACAACGGATCTCTGACATGAAGTGTATGCTCGGCCTTGCTGTTACCCCAATGGATGCGCAATCGGCAGTTTGAGGGTAAAGGCCGACCCTTCCCCGGGTCGGGAGCGAAGGGTTATTTCACCGCGATGCTTTTCGACCACAACGTTCACGAACGACAGCCCGAGCCCGGTGCCATGATTGCCAGACAGCTCGCTGCTTTTCTGGCGCTGATAGCGATCAAACAGATAGGGGATTTCTTCCGGAGCAATGCCTTCCCCCTCGTCGCTTACAGTCAGGCACGCCTGGTGGCCGGCCTGAAAAACCTGAATGTTGACGATCGATCCGGATGGGCTGTACTGCACGGCGTTGGTCAGAAGGTTGATCACGGCACGTTCAAGCAGTTCCGCATTTCCTTTCAGCCATAAATCCTCTGTTCCCTGAAGTAACAGCTGAATGCCTTTCTCGGCAGCCTGCTCGCTGACGCTGTCGCGGGCGTTCTCAACAATGGCTAAAAACTCGCACTCGTAAAAGCGGGTTTCGGTTAACTGTTCGGCCCTGGCAAGCTGCACGAATTCTTCAGCAAGATGATAACTGCGCTTCGCTAGCCGACCCAATTGGTCGAGCTGTTCCGGCTCGATATGGCCACGATTCCGCTTGAGCTGTTCGATCAGTGCAAGTTGTGAAACCAGGGGCGAGCGAACATCGTGAGAAATGAAGTCGATGGCCTCCCGGTGCTGGCGCTGTTGTTCCCTGAGTTCCGAGATATCCGATATGTTGGCGATAATGCCGTTCTGATCGCTGTCAGGCAGTGAAAACGGCGCGAAGTGAATCAGGAAATCCATATCGCGAATCCGTAGGTCCACTGTGCGGCTCTGAGCCAGCGTGAGGGTTTCCGAGACGGTTTCATGCCAGGGCGGATTGTCCCGTGGGTCATGTCCCTCCAGAAGTCTGGCCAGGGGCAGGCCGCTAAGGCTTGGCATGGGTTCACGAAACCATTCTTCAATGTGGCCGTTGGCAAAGCGGATAACGCCTAACTCGTCGGTTACGATAATGCCGTCCGGCATGCGTTCGAAGCTGCGCCTGATAAACCTCTGCATCTGACTCATGCGCTCGGTCGCCACGCGTACTCGCTCGATTCGAGCGGAGATGTTTTCCCTTGGCCCCGTTTTACGCACCGGCTCCTGGGTGCTGGACAGCGGCAAACGGCGGAGGTAGCGCTGGATGGCCTCCCGGCTCAGGTCGTTGGGCAGCTTGAGCCCGATTTTGTAGGTTACGCCATTGCGTATCAGGCTGACCCAGCTTTGGCCATCAATGTGATGCCATTGGCCCGGGGTGTCCAGTGGCGGGATATCATCGGCGGCCAGACCAGAAGATGTCATCACGTCATCACCTTCAGCTAACAGCCAGCCCTCTGGTTGAAGCAGGGCCTGGAAATGGCTGAGCAGTTGCGGTGGGTGCCTCAGTGACGGCTCTTCGAGGGTCATGGTGGGCCCGCGGGCAAGCTCGTCAAGCTGCCGGTTGAGGAAGCTGTTGGTCATGGCCAGCCGTAGTGCGCTGGATACGGGCAGCGCCAGCAGGGGAATCACGATGGCGTGGGAGATCGGTAGCCAGAGCTTGGCTCCGACCAACAGCAGCGCATGCAGAAGAGCCAATAAGCCGAGGCTCGTCAAACAGAGCAAAATACTACGTGCCGGTCGCATGCGGGGTAGGGTGAACGACAATAGAGCGATGATAAAAACGGCGAGACCAATCGCAATAGGCTTCGATACCCGTGATATCAATTCGTCTTTCACCAATGCGGAATAGCTGTTGGCGTGGAACTCAACGCCGGACATGGGCTGTTTGAGGCCCGAAAACGGGGTGGGCAGGATGTCGCCAAAGCCCGGTGCGGTTGCTCCCACAAACACGGTTTGCCCTTTGAAAGCATCCTTTGCGAATTGCCCATCAAGCACCTTGGTATAGGAGTGGGAAGGCAGCGTCCCGGCACCACCAGCCATTGGAATGGCGCGGTAGTGCTGTCTGACGTTTGTGTAGGGCGGCACACTGGATATTTCCGGGCCCGGTGACGGTGTATCAGAGGCCGCCAGTGCCAGGCTGGGCCATAGCTGATCGCCCAGGCCATTGAACAGATAAAGTCCTCGCGCCAAGCCGTCTTCGTCAAGCTCCACGTGGGCGTGCCCAAGCGTTGCAGCTGCGGACGCCAACGCAGGGGCGGGAAGTTGTTCGCTGATCAGGTAGTGCCGGGAGGGCGGCGACAGATGAAGCGGCAGGATGACGTTGCCGTGTTTCTGCATGGCGTTGGCCATTGCCTGGTCTGCCGGCGATGGTTCGGGGAACAGGATGTCGAAGACAATCGTTTTGGCGCCGGCCTGATGGAGTTTCTCAATGAGCTGTGCATGGGTTGTCCGTGGCCAGGGCCAGCGCCCCAGGCGATCCATGCTCAGTTCGTCAATGGCGATAACAACGACGTCATCGGCCGGTTCTGCGGGTGTTGCGGTGATAAGGGTGTCGTAAAGCCAGAAGTCCAGGCGCTCTGGAGCAGAGGTCGTCTGGAACAGTAGCAAAAATGTCAGTAGTGGCAGGCCCAGCGTCCAAGGTGTTGTTTTAATGGGAAACCAGTTCCGGGTCATGGGGCCTGCTGTCGGGTATCAGGAAATTGTGGGTTATTCCAGAAACAATTCCCTCCCTGGTCCCCACCGGCTTTCAAGCGGACCGTCAGAGAGGGCTTTCAGGCGAACAAAATACCGTCTTCCGGGAATGAGGCGCAAGGCCGCAGTGGTATCCGACAGCGTAGCCTCTTTGATGATGTTGTTAAATCCCGGTTCTTCAGACAGCTGCAGGCGATAATCGGTTGCAGTATCCACCTTCTGCCAGAATACCCTTACCTGGCTATCGACGTAGTTGACACTGATGATGCGAACCGGTGGCAAGGTCCCGTTCACGACCAGCGAGCGTGCCTCACTCGTGGCCACAGAATTGCCGCCGGCCTCGGTGACCACCCGCCAGTAGTATTGTCCCGGTGTCAGTGGTCGAGAAGGCAGCGCGCTTTCATCAGGCGCCCACTCGCTGGTGGCAATCGTGTTTCCAAAGTCTTTGTCCTCCGCAATTTCCACCCGGGCGACTTCGTTTTCGCCGCGCAACTGCCATCGGAACTCGGGCATGTCGTCGTTAACGGTCGCGCCTGGTTCCGGTTGTTCCAGTGCGGCAGTCCGGGCCTGTAGGTCGACTTCGAAAGACATGACGCCGGGCATGCCTGCCATGCCACGATTGTCGATGGCGGCAAGGTGAATCTCGTAGCGGCCATTGTCCAGCAGGTTAATATCGAAATCATTGTCGCTGACTTCGCTGCTGTTAATCCAGCGGCCGGACTCGGCATCAAAGATATCCACGCGATGGCTGTTGGCTCCGTTGGGCGTCCAGCTCAACTGTGCAGGAAGTTGCTTCAACTGCTGCGGCAGGGGGTTAATCTCCGGAGCTGGGGGCAGGCGGCGGATGCTCATTCTGCCCACACCTGCGGTTGAAACGCTGGCGCTATAACCAGCTGGAATCCGGCGTGTTTGCCCCGGCGGGCCAAACGATACCTCGCCCTCGGTAACCCGTAGATCGGTCATGCCGGGTGCAGTCCTGAGGGTAAACATGGTGCCCCTGACTGCCGCCACCGCGGAGGGTGTTTCGATCTCAAAACGTGAACCGCCCTCGATCACGGGTTTCACCTGGGTTTCAATTTCGCCCTGATTGAGGCGCAGGCGGGTGTCCACCATGCCGGACTTCCCATACTGCGTCAGGCGATTGAAGGCGAGGCGGGAATGCGGTGATATCCGCACTACAGAGCCGTCAGCAAGTTCGATGGTTGCCGTGCCAGCCTGTGACCGGATTTCATCACCCACCCGAATCAGGGAATCGCTGGTCAGGGGGCGTTTGGTGCCGTCACTACCGGAAATCAGTTGCACCGACCCGGTCACCGAGTTGACCCGCGCAGGGTTGGGTTGGCGCTGAAGCCAGGCAAGGGGAATTCTCAGGTTGTCTCCACTGCCCACCTTGGCGGGGTTATCGATGCCGTTATGCTGTAGCAGGCGAATGGCGGGAATATCCTTGGACAACAATGCGTCAGCGATCTCCGCAAAATGTTCACCGGGTCGTACCGTATAGATCCACTCCGGCGTCGCATTGGATTCAGGGGTAGCAGTGGCCGCCTGGGAGCCCCGGGTGACCGAAAGTTCCGCCTGTACTGGCAACGCCGCCAGGGAGCTGATTAGGAGCAGCAAACCGGTGAGTGTTCGCAGGGTGACGCATTGACTCATGTCAGGCTTGTTCCATGACCGGTACGTTCTCATCCGGGCCAGAGGCTTTCATGGCCTCAAGACGATAGCCGCGCTGGTAAATGGTCTTGATGCGGAAGCCGTTTTCGGGATTAAGGCCCAGTCGGCGTCGAAGCCGGCTCATATGTGTGTCCACGGTACGGGTATTGATGTCTTTCGCCAGTCCCCATACCCGCTCAAGCAGCATCTCGCGGGTCAGCAGCCGACCCTGGTTCTGAAACAGGAACAGGGTCAGATCGAAGTCTTTGTCGGTGAGTGTTAGCACGTTGCCGTGAAGCGCAATGGTCCGAAGCTGTGTATTGATCTCGAACGGGCCATACTGCAGCGATTCTTTGTCGGCATCGGGGCTGGTGCGACGTGCCAATGCATTGATGCGCGCCACCAGTTCTGCCTCGCGAGCGGGCTTGGCCAGGTAGTCGTCGGCACCGGCATCCAGCGCACGCACGATGTCCGTCTCGCTGTCACGCTGAGTGAGGAACACCACCGGAATCTGCCAGTTCAACTGCGCACGCACGTTTTCCAGAACTTCAATTCCCGTCATGTCGGGTATTTGCCAATCCATCACCAACAGATCATAGCTGCGGTGAAGGACCGCGCTCAGGAATGCCTGGCCTGACGGAAAACTGTCGCAGTGGTGCCCACGCTCGGACAACACAGACTGGATGTGCTGAGCCTGTTCATGTTCGTCCTCAAGCAGGGCAATTCGCATCAAACGTCTCCCGACATCAAAATTGTCATATTCAGGCTTCCCGACCGAAGGCGGGGAATGGTTATTGAATTCCGCTTTACATTATTACAAATCCGCAATTTTGCTTCAGTGTCGTTATGTAGTGTTGCGTAAACGGATCGCAGGCTTTCCGTTGTCGTCATCCAGTGTTTGTCGGCAGCCGGGGAAACTGCTGCAGCCCCAGAACCAGCCTTTTTTGCCTTTTCTGCGCACCAGGGGCGAAAAGCAGTGCGGGCAGGGAATGGGTTTTTCTCCTGTGCCATCCTCCGGCGACTGGTCCTCAATGGGCCGCGTGCCTTTGCAGTCCGGAAAGCGGGTACAGGCATGGAAGGCACCAAACTTGCCCTCGCGCTGGCGCATGGGAGCGCGGCACTTGGGGCAATGCGGCTGCCCCTCGCCTGGTGGGGCAGTCTTGGCTTCCTGCTCAGGGGTGTTGATGAAATCGCGTATCTGTTCTTTCAGCTCCGCAATAAACTGCTTGGGATTGCCCTCACCACGACGAATGCTTTCCAGGGTGGCTTCCCAGATGGCCGTCATATCCGGCTTGCTGACGGACTCTGGCAGCGATTCAATCAGCGCTTTCCCTTTAGGTGTCGACCGGATGTGGCGCTTATCCCGGTATAAATAGTCGCGCCGGAACAGCGTATCAATGATCGCCGCCCGCGTGGCCTCAGTGCCCAGCCCATCGGTCTCACGCAGGGTTTTGCGAAGCTCTGGATCGCTGACAAAGCGAGCGATATTGGTCATCGCTGACAGCAGCGTGGCGTCGGTGAAGTATTGGGGTGGCTGGGTTTTGCGCTCGGCGATGTCCACCGAGTCACAGAGTATGGGGTCACCGTTCTCCAGGCGGGGGAGGGGCGCTTTGGCGGCCTCCTGTCGGCTTTCCCGCTGGCGAATTTCCAGGGTTTTCCAACCCGGCTGAAGAACCGCGGTTTCCGTCGCCCTGAACGCGTGTTCGCCAATCCCGACAGTTAACTTGCCTTCCCGGTGAATGGCGTCGGCGCTGAACTGCATCAGGTAATACCGGCTAATCAGTTCGTAAATGTTCTTCTCAGCCTCGCTCAGACGTCCATTGGGCGCCTTTCTGGCCGTGGGAATGATAGCGTGGTGGGCATCCACCTTTTTGTCGTTCCAGGCTTCGGTACGGCGGTTCAGGTCCGCCGCCTTGCAGGCCGGTGCCAGTTCATCGGCGACATTGCCAATGGCCTGCACCACACTCTGGCGCTGGTCAAAATGTCCTTCCGGCAGATAACGACAGTCCGAACGGGGATAGGTAATCAACTGATGGCGTTCGTACAGGTTCTGGGCGGTGTCCAATACGTCTTTCGCACCCATACGGAACAGTCGCCCCGCCTCGATCTGCAAGGCTGAGAGTGAGAATGGCAGGGGCGGCGTTTCGTTCCTGTCGCGGAAACGGGATTCCGTAACTTTGCCGGGCCGTCCTTCTACGGCCTCGGCGATCTGTCTGGCGACATCGCTGTCCAACAAACGGTCTTCTTCATCCAGGTATTCCCGGTAGGCTTCCGAGGGCTGCCAGCGTGCCGTAAACGATTGCTGGTCCGATTCCTCATCCACCGCGTGGCACGTCGCCTGAACGCGGAAAAAAGGTTTCGGCTGGAAGTTCTCAATGGTGGTGTCCCGAGCCACCACCAATCCGAGCACCGGGGTTTGTACCCGGCCAACGGAATACACGCCCTGCTGGCCTTGCTGCTGGTAAGACAGCGTGTAAAAACGGGTAAGATTAATGCCGTAGAGCCAGTCCGCCCGCTGGCGGGCGAGGGCGGAATGGGACAGGCGGCGAAACTCACGATTGTCCTTGGGTGCCTGGATGGCCTTTGCCACGGCCGCCGGAGTCAGGTCGTTGATCAGGATTCTCTGAACAGGACAAGTGGCGCCTGTGTAGCGGATGACTTCGTCTACCAGCAGTTGGCCTTCCCGGTCCGGATCGCCGGCGTGGACAATGGTCTCCGCCTTGCGGACCAGAGACTCCAATACCTTGAGCTGCTGGCGTACGCTGTCCTTGGGCATCACCTCCCAGCGCCCGGGAAACAGGGGCAGATCTTCCTGTCGCCATTTTTTCCAGCGCGGGTCGTACTGGCCGGGTTCCGCCGGTTCCAATAGATGGCCGATACACCAGCTAACGGTGCTGGCGTTGCTTCCTTCGCCGCAACGAATCCATCCGTTCCCCTTCTGATGGGGAGCGGGGAGGGCAGCAGCAATTGCCCGGCCCAGGCTTGGTTTTTCAGCAATGTACAGGCGCATAAGTCGGAAGCAGTTTTCGGGTGGGGGTCGAAGATGGCGCTTTGTCTGTATCCTGTCAAGGTAACACAGCGTTTGGTGTAGTAGACTGTTCCATAACACATTCAATCAGGAGCAGGCCTGTTTATGTCCACACAACAAGCCATTGAGCAAAAGCTGACAAGCGCTTTCGACAGCCAACACCTCATGGTTGAAAACGAGAGCCACAAACATAACGTGCCGCTGAACTCTGAAACCCATTTCAAGGTGACTCTGGTGTCTCCGGAGTTCGAAGGGCAGGGCAAGGTCAAGCGGCACCAAGCCATCTACAAAATATTGGCGGACGAAATGTCCGGTGGCGTCCACGCCCTGGCGCTGCACGTGTATTCACCACAGGAGTGGGAGGCGTCCGGCCAGGCAGCGCCCGATTCTCCCAATTGCATGGGCGGCTCCAAGAACGATCCGGCCTTTGCATCCGGAGGTGGCCAGTGAGCCAGTTCTTCCAGATTCACCCGGAAACGCCCCAGAAACGACTGATCAACCAGGCCGTGGATATTCTCCGCAAGGGAGGCGTTATTGTATATCCGACGGATTCCGCCTACGCCATTGGCTGCCACCTCGGTGACAAGCAGGCAGCGGACCGGATAAAGCGCATTCGCCGCCTGGATGACAAGCACAACTTCACCCTGATGTGCCGGGACCTTTCGGACATCGGTGTGTTCGCGAAGGTCGACAACACCCAGTATCGGCTGCTCAAGAACTTCACGCCGGGGGCTTACACATTCATTCTGGACGCCACCAGTGAAGTACCACGCCGTCTGTTACACCCCAAGCGTAAAACCATTGGCATGCGGGTGCCGGACAACGCAATTGTGCAGGCGCTGTTGGCGGAACTGGGCGAACCTATCATGAGCAGTACGCTGATATTGCCGGGTGACGAGGACCCAATGACTGACCCTTATGACATCCGGGAAACTCTGGAACACGAGCTGGATCTGATCATCGATGGTGGTTTCTGCGGCCTGGAGGCGACCACCGTGGTGAACATGACTGGGGATGCACCGGAGGTGACTCGCGTCGGCAAAGGGGACCCAGAGCCCTTCCGGATTTAACGGAGTCAGGCCCGGGTGTTCAGGCTCAGGGCGAAATTTTTGCGGTCTGCGTAGTTGGTGGCCTGATCGGTACTGATGGTCCTGCGCAGGCTGTCGTAGCGGTGCGCCAAGTCCTGCAGGCCGTTGAATTGCTGGTTGTCGCTGACCAGGGTGTCCAGCAGTGAATTGTTCACGCCGTATGCCTTGTTCAACTTGAGCGCGTTGTCCACAAAGTGCAGGGTGGGCTCGCTGGCACTGAGCCGGCTGAATGCCTCCCGGAACGGCTTGCTGTTGTTCAGGTCCTGTTCGATACGGTTACGGCTTTCCTCTGGGATTCCACCACCAACGCTGATCTTGCCTTCGTCGTTCTTCGAGACTTCCACACTGGTTGCCGGGTTGAGTTTGTATTCGGCAAGTTTATGCCGCAGCGTCTCCCGCATATAGGCAAGGTCCTGCCCGACGGTTTGCTTGTACTCAGCCATCTGCAACCTGGTGGATTTTGGGCGGCCGGTATCGAAACTCGCCCGCTCGGACAGGGTAAACCGGTCATCGGTTGCGGAGACCGGTGCCTCTGGTGCAGCGGGCTTTGGCAACGCATTGCCCGACCCCGCCGGCTGTTTCTTTTCCATGGCTTGCTGGAACTGGGTGCTGGCTTTGATCAGCGATGTGAGCAGCGACATGGCATTGGTCCCCTCCTATGGTCACTGGGGAAATGTTGACGGTTTTGGTGTCTAGGGGAGGTGGATGCACAAAGCGGGCCATCGCGACTTATTGTTGAGGGGCACCTTGAGTGGCCAGGATGACTGCGCCGCCTGTCAGTAGTCAGCCCCCGGATTCAGTCACACCTTAGCGGTTCAACTGTTACATGTACCAGTGACCGGCACTGGTTCTGAATGCGGTTTTTGTAAGCGGTGGCTGACTCAGGCTGGTGGGAAACAACCGAGACAATGGCCGCATGAATGTTTGGCCCAATCGCCCAAACATGCAGATCACTGACTTTGGCATCGCCGTCCTCTATTGCCTGTTTTACCGCTTCCTCCATGTCCTGATGCTGCTCGTCGAGGAGGACCCTTGAGGTGTCTTTGACCAGAAGCCAGGACCAGCGCGTCACCAGCGTGGCACCGATAATGCCCATCATCGGGTCCATCCAGTTCCATCCTGCGTATTTCCCGGCCAGAAGGGCGACGATTGCCAATACCGACGTCAGGGCATCGGCGAGCACATGAAGATATGCCGCCCTGCGGTTATGATCATCGTGGCTGTGATGGCTGTGATGGCTGTGATGGCTGTGATGGCTGTGATGGCTGTGATGGCTGTGATGGTCGTGCCCGTGGCTGTGATCATGGCCATGGTCATGTCCTTTCTCACCCAGTATCCAGGCGGAAATCCCATTGACCACCAGGCCGATAAAGGCCACAAATATTGCGCCATCAAATGAAATTCCGACCGGCTGGATAAAGCGCCCAACACTTTCGATGACCATGTAGAGGGCAAAGACAGCCAATAGAATCGCCCCGGTAAAGCCTCCCAAGGCGTTGACTTTCCCTGTGCCAAAAGAAAACCGTGCGCTACCTGCGTTTTTGCGTGCGTACGTATAGGCAAAAGCGGCAATGCCAAGAGCTACGGCGTGTGATCCCATATGCAGGCCGTCGGCAAGCAACGCCATTGAGCCATAAATGATCCCTGCGAAAATTTCCCAACCCATCATCGCCAGGGTCAAGGCCACAACGATGAGCGTGCGAGTTTCGCCGGAGCGCTTGTGGTTCTGCCCGAAGACGTGATCGTGTTGCCATTGGTCCAGTCGTTCGTGATGCATAGACGCGCTCCTGAAATTGAGTAGTGGATGGTTAGAGGTTGCCCCCTGCCTGGAACCAGGCGCTTTAAATGCGCACCTTTGCAAAGCAGATCGTACTTGGATAGTCTTCCTGTCCAAAGATCGACGCTAACGAGATACGAAGTGTTCATTAACCAGGCCCAATTTTCCACCGGCAGACGTATTTTTGTGGTGACCATGCTGTCACTCATGATGCTTTTTCGTCTTGCCTGGGCTTCAGATCAGAACGTTCACGATGCATCACAGAGTCTATCTCTTGCAGAATTTGTCCAGAACCATGGGCATATCCATCCGTCCTCTCTCGATCATCTCCATGTTTCGACAGTTGAAATGACGGACCAGGACCACCTGCTACTCCATGCGATTGGCGCAGTCGAAAAGCACGTGCCCCTGAAGCTGGATGCAGTGCCGCTTTTCCACAGGCAGGACAAGCCTGTGCTTCAAAGAACGCCGTCTCCTCTGCCGGAGCAGACATCCGCACTTTATCGGCCTCCGAAAGCCTGAAAACGTCATTAAGAACTGACGCGTCAGCGTCTTTATCTAAATTTCTGTCGATATTTCGGAGATCACCGAATGAATCATATGCCGTTTCCGCGCCGAACAGGCGTGGGCGTTGGCGTGCGTTGGCTGTACCTTTTAGGGGCAGCGCTCGTAGGCCTGATGTTTTCTCCTCTGCTATTTGCCCATGGTGTTGAAGCAGGCGATGCCACGTTCATTGAGCAGGCCAGCGGGGCACAATTGCTGCCCTTTATCTATCTGGGGGCCAAACACATGGTCACCGGCTATGACCACCTCCTGTTCCTGGCAGGTGTCATCTTCTTTCTTTACCGCATGAAAGACGTGGGTATCTACGTCACGCTTTTTGCAGTTGGACACAGCGTCACGCTTCTTTACGGCGTGCTCAGCGAGACCAACGTCAACGCCTATATGGTGGATGCCATTATTGGCTTTTCCGTGGTTTACAAGGCTCTGGATAACCTTGGCGCGTTTCGCCGTTGGTTTGGATTTCAGCCCAATACCAAGGCCGCTGTCCTGATTTTCGGGTTTTTCCATGGGTTCGGCCTGGCCACAAAGCTCCAGGATTTCACGCTTGCAGAGGATGGCCTGGTGGCGAACATTCTGGCGTTTAATGTTGGAGTTGAGATTGGCCAGTTGATGGCTCTGGGCATCATTCTGATTGCGATGAACTTCTGGCGCCGGACGGATGTTTTCCCCCGGCAAGCACTTGCAGCCAACGTTCTGTTGATGAGTGCCGGTTTTATGCTGATGGGTTATCAGTTGACTGGCCTGTACACCGTTTCCTGAGGAGCTAGACCATGCAAGACATTTCCAATATGAATCGTGAGGGACTTCCTTCCTCAAAAAGCTTGTTCAAGGCGACCGGAGTGGCTGCTGTTATCGGCGGAGTGGTTCTGGTCACAACCATCCTCCCGGCCGAATATGGCATCGATCCCACGGGACTCGGCCAGACCATGGGGTTGACTGTACTCAGTCAGGCTAACGCCGCTGAGTCCGCGCAGCCTGAGTCAGCACCGGCCTCGTCAGGTAACCTGCTGGCATTGTCGGCTGGCCCGGTCTGGAAAACGCCAGAAGGGTTGAGTTCTGATTCCACAACCGTCACTTTGGGACCAAACGAGGGTCTGGAAGTCAAAGCCACAATGGCCGAGGGTGATCGAATGGTCTTTAACTGGACCACGGAGGGAGGTTCGGTGAACTTCGATATGCACGGTGAACGGTTCAATGACGGCGACAATTTCACCAGCTACTGGCAGGGGCGCGACCAGCCGTCTGCGAGCGGAGCATTTGAGGCACCGTTTGACGGTACGCATGGATGGTACTGGGAAAATCGCGGAGAAACAGCTGTCACTGTGGTTCTTGACACCAGCGGGTTTTACAGCGGCATTAGCAAGAAGTAATTCAATTATTGATCCTTAGGAGTTATCTCATGAAAAAAATGATTCACGTATTTGCAGCGGTCATTGTTTTGTCGGTTTCCGGCTACGCATTTGCCGGGGCTGGCCATAGCCATGGTGCTTCGGAGCCTGTTTCGAAAGAACAGGTGACCGAGCGAGCAGCCGCCGTCAAGCAGCAACTCGTCAATTCAGAACAGATTGCTTCTAGCTGGGCGGAAGCCTCCAGAGGCAAGGCCGAGCAGCGGTCTACCTCGGCGGGTAAACTATGGGTCGTCCAGTTTGCTAATCCTGACTCTGCCAGCGAAGACAAAGCGAACCTGTATGTCTTTGTGGATGAGTACGGCAACCCCGTTGGAGCTAACCACTCCGGCAAAATGTAAAGCTGGAGATGGAGCAAAGGCCCGCTAACCGCCCGGTTGCGGGTCTTTAGTCAGGAGAACCATGCTTGAGATTCTGAAAAATCGCACCTACCGGCATCTGTTTTTAGCCCAGGTCGTTGCCCTGCTGGGAACGGGGTTGGCAACGGTTGCCCTGAGCCTTCTGGCCTTTGATCTTGCTGGTGATAAGGCGGGGCAGGTGGTTGGCACAGCCATGGCAATCAAAATGGTCGCCTATGTCTTCATTGCCCCCATTGCTGCAGCACTGGCGGAGAACATACCTCGTCGTGTGATGCTGGTTTCTCTGGATCTGGTGCGAGCTGCCGTTGCACTTGCCTTGCCTTTTGTGACTGAGGTCTGGGAGGTGTATGTACTGATCGCCGTGCTGCAATCGGCATCTGCGGCCTTTACGCCGACGTTCCAGTCCACCATCCCGGACACCTTACCCAACGAGGACGACTATACGCGGGCGCTGTCCCTTTCCCGTCTGGCTTACGATCTTGAAAACCTGATCAGTCCGGCTCTGGCCGGCATGCTGTTGTTGGTTACCAGTTGGCAGGGGCTGTTTTCAGGCACGGTGGTTGGCTTCATAGCATCAGCGTTGCTCGTCGTATCGGTGGCTCTGCCTTCTGGCTCCGCGCCGGAGAAGCGTCGGGGTATCTACGAACGCTCCCGTCGTGGGTTTCGCATCTTTATGGCCACACCGCGCCTTCGGGGATTGATAGCGCTGAATGTGGTGGTCAGCATGGCCGGCTCCATGGTGATCGTGAACACCGTAGTGATCGTGCAGGGTGGTTTTGGCCTGACCGATCAGCACACGGCCATGGCTTTTGCGGCATTCGGCGCGGGTTCCATGCTGGCGGCACTGGCGCTGCCCGCGCTGCTCAAACGCTGGAAGGACCGTTCGGTGATGCTGGCAGGGGCTTGGGTGTTGCTCGGCGGCTTGGGCGCGGCGTGGTTTGCTGACAGCCTCTACATGCTGATGCCAGTCTGGGCGCTGCTTGGTGTTGGATTCTCAACGGTTCAGACACCCATAGGTCGTTTGCTCACCCAGTCTTCTCATGGCGAAGACCGCCCAGCGCTTTTTGCCGCCCAGTTTTCGCTGTCTCACGCCGGCTGGCTGATTGCCTATCCGCTGGCGGGATGGCTTGGCTCATCTGCCGGCATTCAGCCAACGCTGATGGTGTTGGCGGTTCTGGGACTCGTCTTCCTGATTGCAGCCAGCCGACTGTGGCCCGCCGATGATCCATTGGTGATTGCCCATAGCCATCATGACCTGCCACGCGACCACCCGCACAGAACGGAATCGGGAGCGGAGCATTCCCACCGGTATGTGATTGATGAGCTGCATCCGCGGTGGCCGGGTTAAATGACTTCGTCGCCTTTAGGCGTCAAGCTGATGAAATGTGCCCTAAGATCAACTCCAACTCGATTCAGGAATCCTCCTGAATAAGAGCAACGAGGTCATGTCGAACCTCTTCAGCGCTCAGCACGGTCAGCGGCGAGAAATCGTAGGGTAGAAGGTGGTCAAGCAGTGACATAGCGTTGCCAGTTCTTGACGGCCCCTTCCGAGCCTTCGTGAAACAATAGTTAGCGCAGGATCAGGCGCACTTTGTTCGGGTATGCACACAAGATCTCCCTGTTTTTAGATGAGCTCAATGGGTGTCAGATTTTTCAGGTGTCCGGTAGCAGCCGACCAGGCACCCACCGCAGATAAAGCATCATTCCAAACAGTTCCACCAAAGACTGGACGACAATCACCACGACGGCCGTAGCCCAGGCCTCTGGTATTGAAAGTGCCAAAGGTAAAACCATGAAGGAGTTGCGTGTTCCAAGGCTGAAGATGACGGTTCGGCCGGTTTCCATCGGTAATCGAAAGACCAGGCGCAGAGCCTTTCCAACCAGAGCCGCAGCTAGCAGATAGGTCGGGAACAGAATCATCAAGGGCCAGATGAGTGGGCCGGCACTGTCGATCTGGCTGACCTGTGTCATCGTGATGATAAAAAGTACGACTGTAAGCAGAAGGACCGGCATCAGGCCCATGAAGCGAATGAACCCGGTGGCTTTTCTGGAGTTTTCGGCCCATTTTTCAGTCAGAAATGCCAGAATAAGCGGGACAACAATCAGCCCGACAAAGGCCGGCAGGAGGTGTCGCCCAAGCTCCAGATTTAAATCGAATTGACTGCCCACAAAAAGCCAGAGGTAGAGTGGCAGAAGAGCCAGTTGAGCAATCAACAGAACCGGCGTTGCCGCAATGGCTCGGGTGCTCTGGCACTCCTCCACCCTGTCGCCGAGGGAAGAGGTCTATCCGGCAATGAGGCCGGAAAAAACAGCGATGAGGTAGGCCCAGACCTGATGGCGTTCAATTACGTCTCGCATAAGGTGTTCGTAACCGTGTGGCATGTCGGCCATTCGCAGCCGATCTGCCACACGGCACCCTTTTCAGCAGCCCTGCTAGCCATGGCCATAAGTATGGGCATCTTTGTGACTGTGATCAGGGTGCTCAAACTCCAATGTTGAATGAGTGATGCTGAATTCGTTTTCCAAAGTTCGTTTTATCCCGTCCTTGACTTTCTCAAGTTCATTCCAGGCACTTATCTCGACCACCACATGGGCGTCGAGGGAGGCATCATGCTCACCCATCTGCCAGAAATGTACGTGGTGAAGGTCGATAACGCCTTCTACGTTTGATACAGCCTCAATGACCGAATCTGTGTCAATATCCACAGGACTTCCCAGCATGAGTGTTCGGATGGTTCCGCCGATTTCCGTCAGGCCCAGGTAGAGAATGTAGCTGGCGATACCAATTGTGATTGCGGGATCAACCCAGCGCATGTCGTACAGGAGAATCAGGGCACCGCCTACAACGACTGCGATTGATGCAAACGCATCAGACAAGTTGTGTAAAAACAACGCACGAATATTAACGCTGCCCTTCTGCATAGAGTAGGTCAGCAGCGCGGTCAGCGCGTCCACCACCAGTGCGACAATGCCAAGCCAGATTACCCACCATCCCTTGATTTCCGTCGGCTCAATGAATCGCATGGTACCTTCGTAGATCAGGTAGAGGCCTATCATGATCAGGGTGGTGTAGTTTATGAGTGCCGCAACGATCTCAATTCTCCCATAGCCAAAGGTCATCTTTGAGTCGGCCGGGCGGCGTGCAATTTTCCGGGCAGCAAAAGCGATAACCAGCGATGCCATGTCTGAAAAGTTATGTATAGCGTCGGCGATCAACGCCAGGCTACCGGCGAAGATCCCGCCCGCGATCTGGGCGACAGTCAGGATGCCATTCGCCCAGATGGCTACTGCAACTCGCTTGTCCTTGGTATCCGGTGACATGTGAGCATGCTCGTGGCCCATTATTTTCTCCTTGTTCGGTAGTTGTTCATTTCGTGTTGTTTCCGGCACTTTTTTCGGCCCTGAAGCCCGTGACAAAAATCATGGTCACACCCAGGACTATGAAGACGTCGGCAAGATTGAACGCCGGCCAGTGCCAGCCCCCGCCATCGGCAAAGAGACTGAAGGCCGCGGCCCTATTTCAAAGATGCACCCTGTTAAAAAATAGGGTGATTTGCCACACTATTCATTCCGGTCGATACTCATATTCACGTTTCTGGTGCTCGTTCGAATAACGCTATTTAAAACTCTGTAGTAACTATAGAGTCAATGTTTAGCCTATGCTTGGATATGGGCCCCTTAACCAGCGCACGTTCAAGTGTCACCACTTGACCCTGTATTAGCTGCTGGGCCGAAGCTTTCGGTATCAATTGGCCGCCGGGATCTTTATCGGGCAACGGCAATTCCTGCGGCGATTACTTGTGAGTCTCTTGTGAAAGATTCTGGCACACCTCCGGGCTTTGGATATCTGGGTGAGTGGGCCAGCCAGGATCAGAGATTCCTCAGTAAGCTCCGCGAGGACGGATTCTGGGATCAGAAGTACTGTACGGGCCTGGCGGAACGGGGGCTCCGGTGCAGATATTCGGTTTTAGCTGATCGTACTCGAAGCCCTGGGGACGTCGACTGTCACGCAAAGTCCGTGTTCTTTGGCGCGTGAGAAATGGAGGCTTCCACCATAACGTTCCACAATTTCCCGAACAATCGCCAGCCCAAGGCCATGGCCGGGCGTTTGCTCATCCAGCCGCAATCCCCGTTGACCCAGCTTGCCGATTTCAGTCTCAATGACGCCTGGCCCATCGTCTGAAACGCCGATCTGCAGATTTCCGGAGTGTTGAACGAGTGACAGTTCCACGCATCGTTCTGACCATTTGCCTGCGTTGTCCAGGAGATTGCCCATGATTTCATTCAGGTCGTGTTCCTCAATCGGCCAGCGAGCGTCCTCCGGCAGGGAGCTCGACAGTTCAAAAGACTTTTCCGGGTATAGCCGCCCCAGCATCCAGAGTAGGTCCCGCGCCTGTTTCAGCGGGTAAGCGCTTTTTCCAACTTGCGGCCCTGCAAAGCGACTTCGGCGCATCTCGGCTTCAAGCTGTTTGTCGATGTCATTGAGTCTCGCGGTCATTTGAAGGCGGAGATCGTTGGAGAGCGGACGACTGGTGTCCTCAAGAATCTGCCGGACGGCCGCAATGGGTGTTTTCACGCTGTGAGAGAGGTTTGCCAGCGCATCCCTTGAGCGTTCCAGGCGTTGATCCAGCGAGTCGAGCAACTGGTTGAGCTGCTGGACCAGCGGTCGAAACTCCTCAGGCGCCTGAACATGAATCCGCGAGACCTTGCCATCCTGAAGTCGCTTAAGCGTGGCTCTTAGCTCGACAACGGGGCGCATGGACAGATTGATACCGAACCAGATTACAACGACCAAAAGCAGAATCAGCAGAATAGAGACGATGGCTGTCCACGCGTGCAATTCTGCCTGGCTGCGTTTCAGGGCGCCTAGATCCTCGGACACGATTACTATAATAGGGGTGTCGCCCACCAGGAACGACTTTCGATACGCGAGAATGTCCTTTGGCCCATCGACGGTATCCGCATCCTGCACACGACGGGTTCCATCTTCTGCTGATTCAATTAAGGACGTTAACACCGGCGCCCAGGAATCCGGGGAAATAACGGTTGAAGAAGGAGAATGTATGGCAAAGGCGTGGTGAAACACCTCCTGAAAGTAGTCGCCGGTCTGGAGATCATCCAATTGACCGCCAGAGTCGCGAATCTGGTGTTCCAGAAAGGCGACCTCATCCTTAAGTCGTGTCGCAACGAATTCCCGGGACATCCGGTCCAGTAACAAGCCGTGAACCAGCCATGCAAGCCCCATTAACGCAATGCCGGCAGGCAGTAGTAATAAAAGCAAAGTTCCTTTGACGGATTTGGGCTTGCTAAACAGTGTCATTGAACAGATACCCCTGGCCGCGACGGGTAGAAATGGTGTCGTTGCCTACCAGTTTTCGCAATCTGCGGATGTAGGCTTCGATTACGTTCTCATTCGGGGTGTCGTTCAGGTTGTATAGCTGGTCCATTAACTGCTCTTTTGAAAATACATGACCGGGACGGCTCATCAGACAGCGCAGCAGGCGGAATTCCGTACCCGTGAGGCTGTATTCTTTGCCATCGTCGGATTTCAGGCTCTGGCGATTCTCATCCAGTTCGTAGCGTCCGGCTTTTACCACGGAATGAATGCGCCCTTCGCTTCGACGCACAATGGCGTTAAGCCGGGCGATCAACTCCTCAGTCTGGAAAGGTTTTGCCAGGTAATCGTCTGCTCCCGCTTTCAGTCCTTCTACTTTGTCGTGCCAGTCGCCCCTTGCCGTAAGGATTAGCACCGGAAAGCCGATCTGGTGTTTTCTCCACGTCCTTAAAACGTTCAACCCATTGCCGTCTGGCAGACCAAGATCAAGAACAACCGCGCGATAATCTTCCTGCTCGCCCAGAATCGCGGCTTCTCTGGCCGTATGGGTTGTATCAACGCTGAATCCCGCCTTTTCAAGCTGACGACCTAAACCGTCTGCCAGCAATCGGTCGTCTTCAACGAGTAGTAATCGCATCGCGGTGCCCTTTCTCTGAGTCAAGAGTGTATCGAGTGTCGCCGATCAACCTGAATTCATCCTGAACGACAAAATAGTTGGATATTTTCAGTAAGAATTCAGGTTAGTGCGCGATGGTGTTCTTCCTATTTTGGCATTGCTCTATGTTCAGGGCTAACCAGCGCCGGCTTTGCCGGTCAGTATGACAAAGGAGAAGACAAGATGAACGCATCCAAGTTGATTGTTGCAGCCGCCGCCATGTCGATGTCGGCAGTGACCCTCGCCGGTGGTGCTCATGGCGGTGGCCATGGCGCCAGCAGCGGCGAACTGGGTAAAGCCTCCGAAGCCAGTCGCACTATCACGGTGGAAATGTACGATAATTACTACGAGCCGGAAGAAATCACTGTTGAGCCCGGCGAAACCGTGCGCTTTGTGGTGAAGAACGAAGGTAGTCTCGTTCACGAGTTCAATATTGGCACCCCCTCCATGCACGAAGGCCATCAGAAAGAAATGATGATGATGGTCGAGCATGGTGTGATTCAGGGCGGCAAGCTCAACCAGGACATGATGAGCATGGACATGGGCAATGGTAAGACCATGAAGCATGATGACCCCAACAGCGTGTTGCTTGAGCCCGGGCAGAGCAAGGAAGTTGTGTGGAAGTTTACGGAAAAAGGTGACATTGAGTTTGCCTGTAACGTGCCAGGCCATTACGAGTCAGGAATGTACGGTGACGTAAATTTCGAATAATACAGTGCGCTGAGTACCGAACGAATGCAGGGGCTGGTGATGGCTTCCCAGCCCAGCTCCAACGAAATGCAGTTTGGAGCAAAACAGATGAAAACACGCTTTTTGACAGGATTTTTGAGCCTGCTGATGCCAGCCATGGTTTTGGCCGGTGAGTACGACCTTACGGTCGACCGGGTAAAAATTGATACCGGCGATTTCGTGAAGGAAGGTATTGGATACAACGGCGCATCTCCGGGACCGGTGATGCGCTTCAAGGAAGGCGAAAACGTCAGGATCAACGTGACCAACAATCTGGATGAGATGACGTCCATTCACTGGCACGGTCTGATCCTTCCTTTCGATCAGGA
>NZ_LSMM01000040.1:0-51423 GCF_001566815.1 Marinobacter sp. Hex_13 | reverse complement strand
CCCATCGTGACCGCTCAGAGTACAAAACTGACTCCAGCGTGATGGCCGTGTGCAAACCGGTCACGATCCCCGGAATGACCGGTCACGTTCGCCGGAATACGCAATAATCGGATGTTTTGAGTTTTGATCACCCCCTAAGCTGGTTACAACATGTATTAACTTGGACAGGCACTCACTATGACATCTTCAATAAACACCGCTATGGGCGCTCGTGAATGGGTAATGTTGATCGTTCTGTCCGTCCTGTGGGGAGGATCATTTTTCTTCGTCGGTGTAGCTGTTGCAGACCTGCCGCCACTCACAATTGTTACGCTCAGGGTAGGAATCGCTGCCATAGCGTTATGGAGCTTCGCGTTGGTCATGGGGTTGCGCCCGCCAAAGAGCTTGGGGGTTTGGGCGGCATTTCTGGGAATGGGGTTGTTGAACAATGTCATCCCCTTTGTCTTCATCGTTTGGGGGCAAACTCAAATTGCGTCTGGACTGGCATCGATCCTTAACGCAGCAACTCCGATATTCACTGTAGTTGTCGCTAGTATGTTCCTACCTGACGAGCGTGCCACGCCCTTGAAAATTGTAGGAGTAGTGGTTGGTTTTATCGGAGTAGTTGTGATGATCGGCTTACCCGCTATCGATGGCGACAACAGCCTGCTAGCACAACTCGCTATCATTGCTGCAACTGTGTCCTATGCGTTTGCTGGCGTGTATGGTCGCCGATTTAAGGCAATGACTATAAACCCTATGATTACTGCTGCTGGCCAGGTCACTGCATCAGCGCTCGTGTTGGCTCCAATCGCCCTGATCGTAGACGGTCCTCTTGATATTGCAGCGCCCAGCATGAGGACATGGGGCGCTATCGTTGGGCTTGCCGTCCTCTCTACAGCTGTCGCTTATGTTCTCTATTTCAAAATATTGGAGTCAGCAGGAGCCACCAACCTGCTACTAGTTACATTGCTGGTTCCTGTCTCAGCGATACTGCTCGGATCACTTTTCCTAAACGAATCACTGGAGGCTGTCCATTTTGTGGGAATGGCGCTGATTGCTCTGGGCTTATCTGCCATCGATGGACGGCTATGGCGGCGCAGCAAAATGGCAAAAGCCTAACGCCTACTGAACAGAAAAGGCATGCAGCGTGAATGCCAGCCGAAGTCATGAAACAACCTTCTGGAATTGCTCCGATACGCGTGACACGCCCTAGCCTCAAACTGAGTCCTTCGGATTTGGACCTGAACGTTCGCTTTGCGACCGTCCCGCATCCCAGGCAATACCTAAACAAGAGCGGACATTCGAGTTAGGGCTTTTCTCCACAGACTCCAAGCTAATCACAGCCATTTCATCCGATATCGGGTGCTTGCCAATAGCATTTTGGTCTTAAGTTCCAATTTCAACTGGGATCGGCAACCTCAGCTTCGTCACAATCGGAGTATAAACATCGACTTCCGTGCTTTCTGTCTCGATCGAAACTACCAAACTATAACGAGTTTTTCGATTCCAGCACCCAAGGTGCGCCCTTTCTCTCCACCAACCAATTTTCGGCAAAACCGAAATAAAATTGGAAGCTGCCAACTGAGCAGAGGTTCCTGTCCAGGTATCTGAATGTATGGACCCCCGGTCTCTGGCTGTTGAACCAAGCACCCAATGGTCAGAAGCTGATTGAGTATTCGTCAGTTGCTCATCTTGTTCTCTAGCAGCCTTGTTTATCCGCTTGATGAACGCATCTTTGGATTCACCTGGATTATTGATATCGAATCGTAGCGCGTGAGAAGCATAGCGGTATCGATCTTTCCAACCGATTTCACCTGGCCCTGGTTCAACAAAATATGACAGCGTGACTTTCATCTTCACCTGCACATCATCAGGGAGCTCCTGCAAAACTTTCACCGGCCATGGAAGATCATAGAAATGCATATCGCGTGTACGCATTCCACCGCCAGACCTTTTATCGTATGGCTGGAGCTCTGCTTGGGCAATCAGCGTTAACGAATTTCTGGCACTGTAGAGAGCTTTATCGAGACTGGGTACGCCATACCCGCAAATTTTCAGCAGGTTCTTATACTCACTCTTGCTATCTCTACTCATGAACTGTTTTTTGAGGGGCTCCGGCCAGCTCGCGGAGTGAACCAAAAGTGCACGGATGGTTTCTTCCCAATAGTCTGGGTATTCAGCCCTTATGGCTCCCGCCATCCTCGCCAATTGTGCGGTGGCGGCACTCGTCATATTAAAGGGGTAAAAATAGCCCTGCACATCTGGCTGATAGGTTGTGGATAGGATTGAAAGATCATCGCATTCAGTAGCGAATCCCGAATCGTCTATTGCTAAATTGCCACCCTCTAACACTAGCTCAGGCTTAATGGGCCACTTGTTCTCTTCCCAAGTACTCGAAGTAGTAGAAAATGGCGAAAGTGTTTGCGCCTCAGCAACAGGCTGATAAGACGCAAGTTTCGAGTCAATGATATCGACGAGATTAGTGATCGCACCAACTGTAAGCGCGTTCCACGACTGGGCTGGATCATGAACCGACTCTGTCACCTGAATATCAGGATATTGCTGCGCCGCCTCTTTTACCTCCATCGTTTGCAGGGAATTACCGCCACTAATGATGAACAATCTTTGCTCGTCCCACGTGGCCGCCAACTGATCAATGCCAGCTGACCAGGAGCTAGGGCGCCCTCTATCGCGAGTATCCGTTGCAGTGACTGCCATGCAGTAAGATCGTTTTCTATGGGGCGCTTGTATTTCTGCTCTGCTGACTCCTTGAGCCGTAATATATCCCCAAAGTTGGGGCTCGTTTTCACCATCATGTGGCAAGATTTTCACCGACTCCAAAATGTGAGGAACAGGCACAGAATCAGAGCTTTCCAATAATGGAGTTAAATCTCCATACAAAGCGGTCCCCGCCATAAGCGTGCCATGACGATCATGGTCATGTGTTCCCCATGAAGGGTCGACAGATTGACAGTCTTCGCCAGATAAAAACGGTTTAATCAATGGGTTTCCATTGTTTATGCCTGTATCGAGAATGCACACCGATGACAATGGATTTTCAGGTCGGGAAATACGGTTCAGCAAGTTATCAACCCAACCAGCTTGCTCTTTGGCGTCCATCTCCATAAAAAGTGCAGTGGTGGTCTTTGCCAAGCGATATTCTGCAATTAGGTCACTTGCCTGTGTCAGCTTTTCCAAGTCAGCGGAGCTGGCGAAAACAACTTTAACCATCCGTTCTGGAAATTTTATTACGCCGTGGCGGGCTTCCAGTTCTAGTTGGGCGAGCAGCCTGTCAAAAATGTTTACATCTTCATCAGATTCTCCTCGCAGCCATACTTCCACCCATTTTTTGTCCGTCCCCGGCTTCGAGGCATTGGTATCCGTCCAAAATGAGTCAACCAACAGGGCGCTTCTGATATCTGATATGCTTGCTACCAAATCCTGATGTTTGGGGTTCCCTTTATCAGTATTCTGGCTCAGGTATTCGTCCAACTTCTTGGCAAAATATTTCCGCTTCTGATTAGAGACATATACGGTTGCCAACGTGATCAATTGACCGGACGTGTTCTTCTCTTTACGGACATTTAGCAGCCTGATTTCTTTGGATCGCATATCCTCTAGGCTTTTGGTAACTAACTCCGTATCTGGATCACTAATGAATTCGAGATAAACACCATTCCGCGCCCCGACTAAAGCAAGCTGGCTACGCTGAGATTCCTCCCAAGCTGCTGTAAACTGGCTCTGCAAATACTGGCCATGCTGAGCGCGATTCCTGGGAATAACTGTCTTTTCAATTGGAGCGGAAGCGGTACTGGTATAAAGGCGGGTTTCTGGCTGGTCAGGTAGAACAATATGAGGAAGCTTATCCATAAACTATTTCGTTTTCCAAAAAGGAGAGTATCAGAGCCCAGAATAGACCAGCCTCCGCTGATTTAAAGTACCAATTAATTCCGTGGCCGTTACCTTCGATCGATCATGGAGTACCGCTTCTTTAATCGCGTCGCGGCATGCCGAGCCTATTTCCGCCTGACTCAGGTCCTCACAGGCAGACAACACTTTTTTCCACGAGAAACGGCTGGCGAGAAAAGCTCCCATTATCAATTCAATTAGATGTTTTCGTTCACTTTCACCCGGAAGCGAGTAATAAAGCACATCATCAAATCGACGAAACAATGCCTGATCCAAAAGTTTGGGATTGTTCGTTGCAGCAACAATAATACTGTCCGAATTATCCTGTTCGATGAACTGCAATAAGGCGTTCAGAACCCGGCGCATTTCCCCAACATCATTGTCCATTGAACGGTCACCTCCGATGGCGTCAAATTCATCGAAGAAATAAACCCCTTGCTTTTGTTCCATGATGTCGAAGATCTGGCGCAACTTAGCACTGGTTTCGCCCATAAACTTCGTCACTAGTCGGTCCACCTGTACTGTGTAAAGTGGCAACTTCAACTCATGGGCTAGAACCCGAGCTGACATGGTCTTTCCGGTACCGGGCGGGCCAGCAAGAAGAATGCGTCGGCGATTAGATAAGCCATGTTGCTGCAACTTGCCACGCTGATAGAACTCTTTGATCACCCGGTGGAAACGGTCCAGCGTGGTCTTGGGCGCAACTAGGGATGTAAATGGGATATCCGGGATATCAGATACCACCAGACCTTTCAACTCCTGCGGGAAAGGGACTACCTTCAAGCCCTGCTGGACTCTCTTCCTATGATTGTCCACAAGCCCGCGAATTTCATGCGCGAGTGTCGCATGTCCTTGTTTTGCCTCATGGGCCGCCATCTGAAGGGCAATCGAGTAGAAACGCTCTCGATCCTCCTCAGAATAAGAGCGAATAAGTGATTTAATCTGATCCGCGGTGGCCATAGTTCTGCCCAGTTCAACTCTTCAAAAATAGCGTTTCATTCTACAGGAACTCAACATTGGCCAATAGGCAAAAATGTAGTTCCGACATTATCTGCCATTTTAGCATAGAAATGCGTCTAACAGACACGCTAATTTGTCAGAGCATCCCACTAACTGGTTTAATAGACGGCAAACTCCACAACAGAACCACAGATCTGATGAATGTTCGAACACTGAAAATGGCAGATGCGTGTTCAATATCGGGTTATACACGAGACCAGATGCGAGCCCTTTTACGGGATTTGCCTGCCTTTACAGGTGATCAAGGTGCCGGTCGAAGTCGGGTTTTCACGCGCGTTGAGCTGTTGGCGATTGCCGTGATCTCATTTATGGAGCAGAGATATGGTATTAAGCGTGCCGCTATCGGAACCATATTGGACCAGCTCCTAGAGACTCTCCAAGTCCCACGCGAAGTCGATCCGTATGCCTGCCTGGTGATCATCACAGGGGTACCGTCGGTTTCATACGCCCAACTGAATGAAACCGTTTCAGAAGGACTGGTTATCCCCTTGGCGCCTATTTTTGATCGATTAGATACATATCTTGGAGTCAAAACACCCCAAAGTCAGGTGGAAATCAGCTTTGGTCCTTCCTCCATTTGGCAGATCCCAACTCGCTCATCACGGGGGTGAGCAAAACCGTCGGATGTCTTGCGCCTGGGGCAAGTCCATTCCAGTCTGCGACCTCCACTGGACACGCTAGTCCAGCGCGACCTATGATTTCGTAATCCACGAATCTGAAGGTTCGCTTTGCGACCGTCCCGCATCCCAGGCAATACCTAAACAAAAGCGAACATCCGAAGAATGATGCTTTTATGCACCTGCTCGAAAGTCCATGCACAAGGCGGAAGTATTACATTGCCGCAATCTCGTCAAAATCCCTCAAAACCTGATCACCAACTGGTGTAAATTTGCAAGTTTTGGTCAGCGCATTTACGGCTCTATGTAGCGTTTCTGAGAGATCATCAGGGCAATCTGGATGCCTCTGGGATGGAGCACCAATCTGCTTCACGTAAAGTGTCATGTAGGCAATTGCGGCGGCGGCATGAAGGCTTTGGATAGCAGGGCGATCTGTATGCCTAATTTCAGAAAAAACTGGGATTCGAGGATCACTAATAAATATATCGTCACAGCTCAATACCAAAGACAGCGCTTGGTGCCCCATCTCATGAACTATGTCCATAGCCAGTAGAGTTCTAGAATAACCTTGCGGATAGCCAATGAAGATTTCACCACGGATCAAATCAGAACTTAAGCCTCGCGCCCTTTGGTCTTTTAACGGGACTATAGAGCAAATTAACGATCCGAAGACTTTTCTAAAAAAAATGGACGTTCTTTGAATTTCAAAGCAAATACTTCTAAGCTCGATAGCCATCTCCGGCCTAATTTCATTGATCTCACATAGCATTTCCCAATCTCTTGATCTGCCAATAAGATCGTTGAGCAAAAGTTCGGGTTTGCTCTTAAGAAATTCGGAGCTTGCTTCCAGATAGTCTCTACTTGTAATGACAATGCCTTTATCGGAAGAGTAGTAGTCTAGCAATATTCTGGGAGGAATTTCATCGATTGAGAACAAGCACATCCAAGGGGAGTACCTCTTATGATTTCCGCCTTCAAGATTCGCCCTCATCAAAGTCTTCTTTCGAAGGTTTGAGCTCAAAGTAGAGAGAGTTGAAGATGAGTCTTTACCGATTATCATGGTGACAACTCAGCCTCCTAATATATAAGTGAAGCCATTCCATTCACTGTTTTTTCGCCGAACTGCGTCAATACACAACCGTTACGAAGAGATCGGACGGCTGCCGATAACGCATCGGGCAAATGCTCTGCATATCCCGATACGTGGTCATCTGATATGAATGGCCTTGCTCGATCGCCATAAATTGATCGCGAAAATATAGTCATAAAGGCAAGTGCGGTAGCAGACACGAAAGCATGTTCGGCGGTTCTAATGTCATGGCGCACCTCATAAAAAATCTCTTTCTCTGGATCCGAATCAAATATTGAGTCAATACTGAACAAGCTCATACCGACCTGGTGCCCCAAGCCATGGGCAAGCTGAAATCCTGCGAGTAGTCCCGTGCGACCTTCTGGAAAAGTCCTAAAAATGACACCTCGTGCTAGGCTACTATCATATCCTGAAGGCTTATCGCGATCTAAGGGAACAACGAATTCAATTAAATTCGAGTAAAGCTCATCTAAGAAAGGAGAAGTGCTTAGCAGCGCCCTACCCTCTTGAAATGACGATATAGCATCTTGCCGACGATGCTTTATGTCGACCATGACCGGCCATTCGCTCTGATCTATAGGCATGTTTTCGGTAATCAGCGAGCCCTCATTCAGCAAAAGGTGCTGTATCGAATTAAGCTGGTATGGGTCTGTAATCAAGTCGCCTTTTCTATACTCCATTTCTTCAATGTCAAAGGAATTACTGTCACAGAGCGAGCAGATTTTAAGGCAGTCCCAAGGCTTGAAATGATCTTCGCTCGGGTTTTGGGCAGGCCCTACGTTCGCAACTGTTTTCTTATTGAGCTCGCTCCAAAGTTTCGAAACGAAAGCGGCATCTTCATCTAAATTCTTTCCGAAAAGCGCAGGCATACTGATTTTCCTTTTTCGTCCTTGATAAATTAAAAATAACCCAATGACCTATGCTTTGGCGTGTGAAGAGCTTTTTCTTATGACGGTCTTCTGTACATATTCGGGATCGACTTTTTCTAGAAGTGCTTTTAACTCGCTATTTTTTATCCTTTTTTCAATACGCTGCTTTTCTTTTTCACTTTTTGCCATGACGAAAGCCTCCATTTCGCTAGAAATATATATCTATCGATCTCATTCTTGGATTGAATTACGCGCCGCTTAATGACGCAATTGATAATTCCGAAAGATTTCGAAAATTTTGCTTCCTATCTTTCCTTTCCTGTTCTCTCGAAATTAACAATAGCTCAATCGCGAGCCGATTCAAGGAAGCTTAAATTGAGCAAAGAAAGGTAGAATCTCGCTCAGGAGGAGCTCAATGTTCGCTTTGCGACCGCAGCTTCAGTTCCGTATCTCGGCCAATCAAACTTTGGAACACCGCATTCAGTTTCGTGTGACCTACGAAGCTGAGGAGTAACCGCAGGATTAGGTCCATCAGATGGGCGCAGGTTACTCCTTGGTATCTCTATGGACTGAACGCGTCAACTATTCACCGGCTGAGGCTGCAATACCCGGCGACTCCGATGACGCGAACGCAACCCCACCATGATAAGTGGCACCACAATCATGGCACTGCCCGCGGCGAACCAAAGGTCGGGCATTTCATTGAAACCTATCCATCCAATTAGCACCGCCCAGATTAGGCCGGTGTATTCGGCGCTGGTCACCTGGTTGGCATCCACCTGCTGGTAGGCCAGCAACACGGTGATGTTGTAGCCCAGAATAAACAGGGCAGATCCCAGTGCACTGATAAGTATGGAGCTGTCCCAGGCGGCGCCTTCCCATAAGGCCAGTGCGCCGGCGGCCGGGATGATCAGCGCGTAATTCAGGAACAGCTTGTGAACGGTGGACTGCTGCTTCGGCAGTTTACGAACCATGACGGCGTTGATGGCCAGTGCAAAGGCGGAGGCCAGTGCGGCGATGGCCGCCCAGTTGAATTCTACTGGCCGCAGGATAACGACGATGCCGCCAAATCCGCTGAAGACGGCAAAGACGCTCAGCGGGGTCAGCTTTTCCCGGAACAGCATGACGGACAGCACCATGACCAGGATGGGAGCTGCGTAGAACACGGCGTTGGCGGTGGCCAGCGGCAGATTGCCGAGGGCAACAACCATGCACAGGATGCCAGCCAGGTGTATGTGGGCCCGCACGGCGTGGACCTTGATACCGGAAAACAGGTGTTTCCGGTTGAGTTGGCCGGCCAGGGGCAGTAGCAGCAACAGGGTGATGACGCAGCGCAGGAAGGCAAACTGGAATACGGGGGCGCCGGGTTCCAGCAGTTTGATGAACACATCGCTGATCAATGCCATGGCGTTGCCGATCACCAGCAGAAGGATTGCACTGTTTACGGTTTTGCCTGACATGATTTCGGCTCCTCTTGGTTGTGCTCCGACATCGGAGTTGTCGCCCTGCACACCACCCTTTCCAAAACACGCTCCTTCGGCACATTCATGTGACGCTTGGACTCCGCCATCCATGGCTCCGTACAGTTTTGGAAAGGGTGGTGTGCAGGGCTCCCTGAATCTTGTGATGGTGAGTCTAGTGGTGTATTACTATCCGATAAAATGATCTTTAATCACTTATCATTAGAAATTTAGATAATGAAGCTTCCACCTCTCAAAGCTCTACCCGTCTTCGAAGCCGTTGCCCGGCTGAACAGCTTTTCGCTGGCGGCGGAGGAGCTGGCGGTCAGTCAAAGTGCGGTCAGTCACCAGATCAAGCAGTTGGAAAGCTATCTCGGTGAGAAACTGTTCTGGCGCAGTGGCCGCACTCTGACGTTGACCGACGAAGGCCGGCAGTATCTGGATGGCGTGGGGTCGGCATTGTTGCAGATTGAACGGGTGAGTGAGCAGTTGCTGGGCCATGAGGAGTCGCGGTTACGGTTGTCGGTGTTCAGTTCATTTGCGGTGCGCTGGCTGGTGCCGCGGTTGCCGGATTTGCAGCGGGAGTATCCGCAACTGGATCTTTCCCTGGAGATGAGCAGTGAGAACCCGGTGCTGTCCGACCGGGTGGCGGACTGTTTTATCACTATCAAGCCGTCTTCCGCGGCATTCAGTTATGAGTTGCTGTATACCGAGCGGCTGTTTCCGGTGTGCAGCCAGGATTACTGGCAGCGCATCCGTCGGGAACTGGGGCGGGATTCGGAGGTTGAAGGGAGGGATGAGCCAGAGCTGTCGTCGGAGGAGGTGAGTCGTTTCCCACTGTTGTCCACCCACAGCATTTTCGACAAGGCCGCCGGTGACTGGGAAGCCTGGTATCGGGCGGTGGATCAGAAAATTCCCGGTACGGCGCGGATACAGCACTTCAGCCACATGTTGCTGGCTCTGGAGGCGGCCCGTTTTCATCAGGGCATCGCGCTGACCAACGATTACATGTTGAGCACACGACTGGATTCCGGCGATTTTGTCCGTTTGCCCAGTCACTCGGTGATGACGGGCGACAAGTTCTATTTCGCCTGGAAAACCAGCCGTCGGCGGGAGCGTGGGCTGCAGGTGTTGCGTCGCTGGCTGGTGGATGAGGCTATCCGCGGCGGCTTGCGGGGCGAGTAACAAGCCCCGGCGGCCTATTTATCCGCTTTTTTCTTCAGCAGCCGATGCTGTATTTCACCGACGATACCGCGGCGGAATACCATCACGCAGACGACGAACACAGTCCCCAGGATCACCTGTACCCAGGAGCCGAATGCCGACAGTTCATGGCTCAGGGCGCCGACGGTAATCGCACCCAGTACTGGCCCGAATATGGTGCCAAGGCCTCCCACCAGTGTCATCAGGATGACTTCCCCGGAGGTTTGCCAGTGCGCGTTGGTTAATGCCGCAAACTGGAATATCACGGCTTTTGTGGCACCGGCGGTTCCGGCGAGTGTGGCGGAAATGATAAACGCCAGTAGCTTGAAATGGTCGACGTCGTAACCGAGCGAGAGTGCTCTGGATTCGTTTTCCCGGATGGCCTGGAGGACCTCGCCAAAGGGGGAGTTGATGGTTCGGTGGATAATGGCGAAACCAATCATGAATACCGCAAACACAAAGTAGTACATGGCGATTTCGTTGTTGAGGCTGATGAAGCCGAAGAGTTCGCCACGGGGAATGCCCTGGAGACCGTTTTCACCTCCGGTGAACGGCATCTGAAGCGCCAGAAAGTAGATGATCTGCGCCAGCGCCAGAGTCACCATGGCAAAGTAGATGCCCTGTCGGCGGATGGCGAGGAAGCCGAATATCGTGCCGAGAATCAACGCAAACCCGGTGCCGGCAAGAATGCCGAATATCGGCCCGAATCCCCACTCTTTGGTCACATAACCGGTAATGTACGCGGCACCGCCGAAGAAGGCGGCGTGCCCGAACGACAACAGACCAGCGTAGCCGAGCAGCAGGTTGAAGGCGCAGGCGAAGAGCGCGAAGCACAGCAGGTCCATCACAAAGACCGGGTAGGCATAGAAGGGCGCGCCAAGGCCGGCGACCAGCATGATGATAAACAGAACGCGGTTGATCATGGCCTTACTTCTCCTTACCGAATAAGCCCGCAGGGCGGAACAACAGCACCAGCACCATCAGGAAGAAGATCACGGTGCTGGCCGCTGGCGGGTAAAACACTTTGGTAAGGCCCTCAATCAAGCCCAGCGCAAGCCCGGACAGAATGGCGCCCATAATCGAGCCCATGCCGCCGATCACCACGACGGCAAACACGACGATGATCAGGTCCGCCCCCATTAACGGGCTGACCGAATAGATCGGCGCGGCCAGTACACCTGCCAGGCCGGCTAGGCCGGCCCCGAAGGCGAAGGTGAGGGTGATCATCAGTGGCACATTCAGGCCAAACGCCTGGGTCAGGTCCGGGTTCTCGACACCGGCGCGCAGCCGTGAACCCAGTTTGGTGTGTTCGATGACGTACCAGGTGGCAAAACAGACCACCAGGGAGAAAATGATGGCGAACAGCCGGTAGGTGGGGAAGTACATGAACCCGAGGTTTACCACGCCACTGAGGCTCTCCGGTTGCCCGGGATAGGGTGTGCCGGAGACGTTGAAGTAGTTGGCAAACAGGCCCTGCAGGATCAGCGTGATACCGAACGTCAGCAGCAGGCCATAGATGTGGTCAAGGTCATAGAGACGCTTGAGCATGAAGCGTTCAATGGTCACCCCCAGAATACCGACGATCACGGGCGCCACCAGCAGTGACGCCCAGAATCCGATCTGAAGGCTGATACCGAACCACTGCTCCAGCAGAGAGTAGCCAATCAGTGCGATAAAGGCACCCAGCATGTACATGGCACCGTGGGCAAAGTTGATGATATTCAGCAGCCCGAATATCACCGCGAGCCCGAGACTCAACATGGCGTAGAACACACCCACATTCAGCCCAAGCAGCGCCTGGGCCAGTATGACCTGCATCGACACGTTGGCTATCTCCCCTGAAGCAGTGGTTAATCGGTGTGGTTAGTTAACCAGCGAACACTTGGTGTCTTCCAGCGAGATGTAGGCCTGATCCGCGGGGATCTTCGAGACTACCCGCAGCAGGTCCCATTCCTCACTGGCTTCGTCCGGCTTCTTCACTTCCACCAGGTACATGTCGTGGAGCATGGAGCCGTTGGGCAGAATCTTGCCCCC
The DNA here is from genome assembly GCF_001566815.1 of Marinobacter sp. Hex_13. Classification (NCBI taxonomy): domain Bacteria; kingdom Pseudomonadati; phylum Pseudomonadota; class Gammaproteobacteria; order Pseudomonadales; family Marinobacteraceae; genus Marinobacter; species Marinobacter sp. Hex_13. The sequence goes on along the minus strand of NZ_LSMM01000040.1, from coordinate 39,239 downwards.
TTTCACGAACATGTCGTTAAGGGTCATGTCGCCCAGTTCGGCACGCACGGTATCGCTGTCGTCAGAACCGGTGGCTTTGACTGCTTTCAGGTAATTGGTGACCGCCGAGTAAACGCCGGCATGAACCATGGTGGGCATGGCGTTGTGGCGTTCATAGAAGCGGCGGGACCAGGCTTCGGTCTCGTCGTTCTGGTTCCACACGAAGGCAGTGGTGAACTGCAGGCCCTGGGCAATGTCCAGCCCCATGCTGTGGACGTCGGTGATGAACACCAGCATGCCGGCCAGTTTCTGTCCGCCCTGCACGATGCGGAACTGGTTGGCCTGTTTGATGGCGTTCACCGTGTCCTGGCCGGCATTGGCCAGGCCAATGACATCGGCTCCGGAAGACTGGGCCTGGAGCAGGTAGGAGGAGAAATCGTTGGTGGACAGTGGCGCATTGACGTTACCGACCACCTCGCCACCGAGACTTTCCACCACGGCGCCGGTATTGTCCCGCAAAGAGTGGCCGAAGGCGTAATCGGCGGTAATGAAGAACCAGCTTTCACCGCCGTTCTTGACCATCGCCGTAGCAGTACCAACCGGCAACGCGTGGGTGTCGTAGACGTAGTGAATACCGTAAGGCGTGCACTGTTCTTCTGTCAGTGCGGTGGTGCCGGCGCCGGTGTTCATGGTGATGATTTTCTTGTCGTTGGCCAGGCCCTGAACGGACAAGGCAACGGAGGAGTTGTCGAGGGCGGTGATCATGTCCACCTCTTCCGCATCGATCCACTCCCGGGCGGTACTGGCGCCGATATCCGGCTTGTTTTGGTGATCCGCTGAAATAATCTCAATGGGTTTGCCCATCACCGAGCCGCCAAAATCCTCGATCGCCATTTTGGCGGCAGTCACCGCGCCCGGCCCTTCGAGGGCCTTGTAAACGCCGGACATGTCACTGAGGACGCCGATTTTTACTTTGCCGTCGGTCAATTCGGCCGCTGCCGTGAGGGGCATTGCCAGGGTAGCCGCTGCCACGGCGCCTGCCAGTCCAGATTTCCAGTGCTTGAACATGGTGGGATTCCTTTTGTTATTAGATTCGGGTTCAGACACTCAGGTGCCTGTTCAACTGCTCTTTCTTGGCCTCGAGATCGGCCGCTTCTATCTGCTCAACCACTCGTCCGTGCTCAATCACATAGTGTCGGTCGGCCAGCGGAGCGGCAAAGCGGAAGTTCTGCTCAACCAGAATGATGGTGAATCCCCGGTCACGCAGTTTGCGGATGACATCATCCAGGGATTTGAGGATAACCGGCGCAAGCCCTTCGGTGATCTCGTCCAGTAACAGGAGATTGGCGCCGGTACGAAGGATGCGGGCAATGGCCAGCATCTGTTGCTCGCCCCCGGAGAGCTTGGAGCCCTGGCTTTTGCGGCGCTCTTCAAGATTCGGGAACATTTTGTAGATCTCGTCCGCGGACATCCCGCCATCGGCCACCACGGGGGGAAGCTCCAGGTTCTCGTCCACGTTGAGAGACGCAAAAATCCCCCGCTCCTCGGGGCAATACCCCAGCTTGCCAACGTGGGCAATGCGGTGGGTGGGCATGTTGATGATTTCGGTGCCGTGGATCTTGATGGAGCCGGTGCGTTTGCTGACCAGCCCCAGAATCGACTTGAGCGTGGTCGTGCGTCCGGACCCGTTGCGGCCAAGCAGGGTAATTACCTCGCCTTCCCGCAGAGTCAGATCGAGGCCATGGAGAATGTGGGATTCGCCGTACCAGGCGTGAAGATTCTCGATTTTGAGCATTTCCGGGCGTTGATCAGGCTGCATCGGTGGTTCCCATGTAGGCTTCCATGACGGCGGGGTTGGTCGATACCGTGTCGTAGTTGCCTTCAGCCAACACCTCCCCGCGGTTCAGGACGGTGATGGTGTCGGCCAGCGTGGACACCACATTGAGGTTGTGCTCAACCATCACGATGGTTCTGCCATCCACCACCTTGCGAATCAGCTCGGTGACCGTGCCTACGTCCTCTGAACTCATGCCCTGGGTGGGTTCATCAAGCAGCATGAGCCTGGGTTTGAGTGCAATGGTGGTGGCAATCTCCAGCGCCCGCTTCTGTCCGTAGGCGAGTTCCACCGCCTTGGTATCGGCAAAGGGCCCCAGGCCGACCTGTTCCAGGGTGGCCTGCGCTTCTTCATTCAGTTGATCAAGAATTCGTACCGGCCGCCAGAAGTGATAGGAAATGCCCAACTTGCGTTGCAGGGCGACCCGAACGTTTTCGCGGGCAGACAGGTGGGGAAATACCGCCGAAATCTGAAAAGAGCGAATCAGCCCCTGCTGGGCAATACCCGCGGGGCGCGCGTTGGTAATGTCTTTGCCAGCGTAGATAATCTGCCCGGCGCTGGGCTTGAGGAATTTGGTCAACAGGTTGAAAAACGTCGTTTTTCCGGCCCCGTTCGGGCCTATCAACGCATGTATGGAGCCTGTCTTGACGTTGATGCTGACGTCACTGATGGCGGTAAAGCCTTTGAAATCCTTGGTCAGGTTCCTGGTTTCAAGGATGGTTGAGGATGGTTGTGTCTGCTCGCCTGCAGCCTGCTCTTCCACGGAAAGACACCCCTTTCAATTCAGGTGAGCGGCGCTGATGCCGCGTGTTTTTATTCGTTGTTGTGACAGCTGGTTTCTTGAAAGGTCGCAAATACAGCTATTTGAACCGACATTCAGTAATAGTTGGCGAATGTGGATTCTGTCAAGAATGGGAGAGGGGAACAGTGGGGGAGACACGCCCCGTTCAGGGCGTGCCTTTAGTGGTTATTCCAGTGGTTATTCTTCGTCCCGTGGCGGGCGTTCGACCACTTTGCGCTTACCCTTGGCACACCGGGACAGGGCTTTCAGCCCGTCGGCTTCGAAGGCATCCACGCGGATGACATCGTAGAGTGCTTCCAGTGCCTCAAGAAGTTTGTCGCATTCGTCTTTCTGAACAACGCCCTGCTCGCAGGCCCAGTCCACCAGTTCCTTACGCTGATGCCCCATCAGCAGGTCGATACCGCCCAGCTCGTCTTCATCCCGATTGCGCAGGGCTTCATGCAGGCGATCGCGCATGTCCTTGGTTTCATTGGCCAGCCGGTACGCGTTCAGTACACGGCCCAAAGGGTCGTCCGGATCGGTATTGATGTAACTGCCACGGCTGATGCGCTGGCGTAGCGGCGTATCGTTCACAATGCTGGCGGCCACCTCCGTGCCCAGGGCGTCGTCCGGGCCGTTGAGGCCGGTGGCGCCCAGAGGGAACACCAGCATCCGCAGCGGCCAGCGCAACAGCGGAACCGGGAAGTTGATGATCAGCTCGCGCATGGATGTCTTGAGGTCGCGCAGACTGGTCTGAAGGCACCATTCCACCAGCGGCCGCTGGTCTTCCGGATAGCCTTCCTCGTGCCATTGCTTGATCACCGCCGTGGCGTAATACAGGTGTACAAGGCAGTCCGCCATCCGCCCGGACAGGCGCTGACGTGCCTTGAGGCCGCCACCAACCGTCAGCAGGGTGACGTCGGTCATCAGGGCAAACGCGGCCGAGAACCGGGCAAGCTGGCGATAGCTGGACTGGATGTTACCCTGGCGGGGCACGGTTTCCAGCAAGCCGCCGCTCAGTGCCAGCACTAACGAGCGTAACGCGTTGCGGGTGGTGTGGGCGATATGGCGGTAGAAGATGCCGTCGAACTTCTCGACCGCCGCCTTTTTATCGTCCATGCCCGCTGCTTCGATTTCTTCAACAATAAACGGGTGACAACGGATGGCACCCTGGCCGAACACCATCAGGCTGCGGGTCAGGATGTTTGCGCCTTCCACCGTGATGCCGATGGGCACCGCCTGGTACGCCCTGGCCAGGAAGTTGCGGGGGCCGGTAATAACACCGCGGCCGGCAACCACGTCCATGGCATGGTTGATCACCGTGCGCATCAAGTCGGTATTGCGGTACTTGAGCACCGCTGACGGCACGGAGGGGCGTACACCCCGGTCCAGCATGCCGGATGTCAGTAATCGGGCGGCATCCATCATGTAGGTGTAGCCGGCGATGGGCTCCAGCGCTTCCTGAACCCCCTCAAACTGGCTGATAGAGCGGCCGAACTGTTCCCGGGTCAGGGCATAGGAACCTGTGGCCATGCTGGCCACTTTGCCAGCACCGGTACCCAGTGCGGGCAGGGAGATGGAACGGCCGATGGACAGGCATTCCAGCAGCATTTTCCAGCCTTTGCCCAACATGTCCTGGCCGCCAATCACCTGATCCATGGGGATAAACACGTCGTTGCCCCAGGTCGGACCGTTCATGAACACGGTATTCATTGGCAGGTGACGGGCGCCGGAGTGAACCCCTTCAAGGTCCTGTGGAACCATCACGCAGGTAACGCCGATGTCGTCGGAGTCGCCCAGTAGTTTGTCCGGGTCGTAGACCTTGATGGCCAGGCCAATCAGCGTCGCCACCGGTGCCAGTGTGATGTAGCGCTTGTTCCAGGTGACTTTCAGGCCCAGTACTTCCTCGCCATTCCACTGGCCCTTACAGACGATGCCCTTGTCCGGAATAGCTCCGGCGTCAGAACCGGCGACCGGCGACGTCAGTGCAAAGCAGGGGATTTCCTCGCCGCCGGCCAGCCGGGGCAGGTAATGTTCTTTCTGGGCATCGGTGCCGTATTCCATAAGCAGCTCGCCCGGGCCAAGCGAGTTGGGCACCATGACGGTCACAGCGGCGGATACGCTGCGGGTGGAAATCTTCATCACGATCTCGGAGTGGGCGGTGTGGGAAAAGCCCTTGCCGCCCTGTTCCTTGGGAATCATCAACCCGAAGAAGCCATTCTCGCGAATGAACTTCCAGACCTTGTTGGGCAGGTCGTACTCTTCGTGGGTGATTTTCCAGTCATCCAGCATGCCGCAAAGCTTCTCGACCGGCCCGTCGAGGAACGCCTGTTCTTCGCTGGAGAGGTGGGCCGGTTTGGCATCGAGCAGTTTCGACCACTTGGGTTGCCCGGAGAAAAGCTCGCCATCCCAGTCTACGGTGCCTGAGCGCAGGGCCTCGGCCTCGGTATCCGAGAGCTTCGGGAGCCGACCGCGCACCCAGTTCAGCAGCGGAGTGCTGAACTTCTCGCGCCGCAGGTCACCTGGGATCACCAGCACCAGGCTGAGGGCAAGCAGCCCGCCACCAAACAGTATACTGAGGATGTGCCAGCCATCCTGAAACAGCCCGACGACCGTTGCAATCACAAGCACGGTGGCGGCAGTGGTGCCGCCGATGCCAAGGTAGATCAGTACCAGCGCACTGATCAGTAGAAGCAGAACACTCATGGGCGGATCTCCATATCGAGAAGAAATTCAACCTGAATCGTTCTTACCTTCGGCCAAAGCCAGAGAGGTTGCAAGCGCTTGCGTTAGTGATCTTGACGCATCGGCGAGGATTCCGACATTGATCGTTATCTGAAGCGGTTCATACATAGCCGGCTGTAAAGACCAGGCCCAGCACAATCGGCATCACCACAAGGCTTCCGAGGTTACTCATAAGCACCAGTGAGGCTACTTTATGAGGTTCCTGTTGATACTGCTCCGCCAGCATGTAGTTCAACACAGCAGAGGGCATGGCGGCGAAGACCCACAAAGCAGCTATCTGCAGGCCCGGCAGATCCAGAATCGCTATCATTGGCCAGGCAAGAATCAACCCGGATGCAGGCGCGGAAATAGCGCCCAGAACCCCGAGTTTCCAGTCGCTGAAATCCACATCCAGCATGCGAACACCAAGCGTAAAGAGCATGAGCGGGATACACACTCCGCCTAGCATGTTCAGGGTTTCCAGCAGCCATTGTGGCATGGGTACGCCACCGAAGTTGACGGTAAGGCCGGCGATGCTTGCCGCAATAACGGGTATGCGAAGCCGTCTGATGATCGACGTGTGCGGGTCCAGCATGTAGATGCCCACCGTAAAGTGCAGCAGCATTTCCACGACAAATAGGACAACGGCCGCGGGCAGGGCTGCCTCGCCGAACGCAAATACCAGTACGGGAATGCCCATGTTGCCGGAATTGTTGAACATCATCGGCGGCAGGAAGGTTTTAAGGTTCAGGTTCAGAATCCTGGCCAGCGGATAGAGCACGATGCCGGAACCCAGAACGACCACCGTTGCCGCCAGAGCCAGGCTGGTGTAATCCTGCAGCGGAGCCTGTTGATCAGCCAGAACCGCGAACACCAGCATGGGGACGAACAGCTCCATATTGAGGGTGTTCAAGCCTTTGATGTCTGGAGTGCGATATCGGCCGTAAAGGGCACCACAACCGGCGATCAGAAAGACCGGCAACATCGTGGACAGGATCTGGGCAAGCATTCAGGGGCTCCGAGGGTCGATCAGGGTAAGCAAATAACTCGTTAGGTTCGCAATTATACCGGGTTCCAGGCAAGTAAAACCTGTGCCCTTGCGACCAAAGATAACCCCTTCTATAAGCTGGGGAAGCAGCGCCCAACTTGCACGGATTGTAACGACTGCCACAGAATAACCTTGCCTAACTCACCATCCTAGCGGAGAGCCACTTGTGCCTGAGACCTTTGACCAGCCTGTTGAGCGGGAAAACACCTGTTCCGTAAAATTTGACGCCCGCAAAGCGGTATTCGGCAAAGATGACGTTATCCCCCTATGGGTGGCGGATATGGACTTTCCAGCGCCGGAAGCGGTGACCAGGGCTCTGGAAGAACGGGCAAGGCACCCGGTATACGGTTATACACTGTTTCCGGAGAGCCTGTACCAGTCGGTGATTGACTGGTTTGAACATCGGCATGGCTGGGTCATTGAGCGGGAATGGCTAATGATGGCCCCGGGGGTGGTGCCTTCGCTGCACGCGGCGGCACTGGCGTTTGCTGGCGAAGGTGAAGGGGTGATAATACAGCCTCCGGTTTACCCGCCTTTCTTCAGTGCCATTCGGAAAACCGGTCGTGCGGTGATTGAAAACCCGCTGGAACAGGTGGATGGCCGTTATCAGATGAATCTCGAACACCTTGAGGCCTGTGCAGCGCGGGGCGATGCCAGAGTGTTGCTGCTGTGCTCGCCCCATAACCCGGTGGGAAGGGTGTGGGGCGAAAGCGAGCTCAGGGAGGTATTGGCCATTGCCAGGCGCCACAACCTGGTGGTGCTGTCGGATGAGATTCATTGCGACCTCACCTATCCGGACAAGCCTGCCCATCATGTACTGGCGAAACTGGCCGATGAGGAACAGGCCCTGATTACCACCGTAGCGCCCAGTAAATCCTTCAATATGCCCGGTCTGGGCTTGTCGGCGCTGGTGGTGAGGAATCCAGAGCATCGGAAGTTATTGAAAGACGTGTTCGACACCATGCACATGAACCAGTGCAATCCCTTCAGTATCGCCGGCTTCGAGGCCGGGTATCGCCAGGGTGGCCCGTGGCTGGACGAACTCATGATCTACCTGCAAGGCAATCGTGACAGGGTGATGGACTACATCCGCCAACACCTGCCTGACATCCGGGTAACGGAGCCGGAGGGCACCTACTTGTTGTGGCTGGACTGCCGGGGCCTGGGCATGAGCGACGCGGAACTGAAACGGTTCTTTGTGCAGGAAGCGGGTATTGGCATGAACCCGGGCATCACCTTTGGTGAGCCCGGCAGCGGGTTCATGCGTATGAATATTGGTTGCCCGCGCCGGGTTCTGGACACGGCCCTGGAGCAGATCCGGCAGGCGCTGAATAAATAACCGGATCAGTCGGCGTTTTCAGCGCCGTTACTGCAGGGATCGTCTACCGGCTGCCAGTGAGGCGGCTGGCTCATGCCTGGCATCTGGCCGTTGCTGGGGCGGATGGCGCGGTAAGTCTGCCCTTCATGGATGGCCATCTGGCCCACGGTATAGCTGCCGCCAAAGCTCCATCGCCCGGGTTCTTTGCAGGCCTGTGGGCGCTCGTTGGAGGCTTTTACAGGCGGTTGGCCGGCGTCGGTCGGTGCCTGTGGCTGACGGTTCAGCCCACCTTCCGATTTGCGCTCAGCGACGTTGCTGTCATCACGACCGACGCCGCAATCAGGCACAGACGCCAGTCTTTCCCATTCGAAATCCGCACCGGGTGTTTTACCCTCGTGGAGTTCGCGGGACTGGTACCAGTCACCCTGGTGAAAGACCGCCTGTCCCGGTGGGTAATAGCGGCTCGGTATCCAGGTATTTTCCTCAGGATCGCAGGGGGCAGCGACCGCTGGGGTGTTGAAAGCCGCCAGTATCAGTACGCCGGCCCATCTGAAGCGCCTTGTCATGCCATTGACCATGAATGCCTGCCTTGTCGATATTTGTTGTTGGGTGCTCAACGGTATTTGCGGCGAAGTTCGGTGGTTCGGGTGGCCAGGAACAGTCCGGCCAGAATCAGAAGGCCGCCAATAACATGGAACAGGCCCAGGCGTTCCCCGAGGAAAATGCCCGCCATCACCGACGCAAATACAGGGGTGAGGTACATGAAGATGGCCGCTTTTGCAGGACCAATCCGATGCACCCCATGATTCCAGAACGCGTAAGCCAGAATACCGGGGAAGATTGCAAAATACATCATGGGCAGCGCGGTTGATGCGTTCAGCTCGAATCCACCTGAGAAGAACAGTAGGTCCACCAGGAAAAACGGCAAGATCACCATAGTGCCGCAGGCGATCTGGACGGTCAGAAAGGTCAGCGGTGGCAATGGTACCGCTTGGCGGCGAAGCAGTACTGAGAACAAGCCCCAACTGGATACCGCCAGTACCATGATCAGATCACCGGGTTGCGCCCGCAAACCGGTCAGTACCGAGAGGTCCCCCCGCGCCACAACCGCCAGGATGCCCAGTACCGCCAGCCCGATTCCGAGAGCCTGAATGGGGCGTGTGCGATCTCCCAACAGTAACCAGGCCAGTAACGCCACCATGATGGGTATGGTGGCGTTAATCAGCGCGATGTTGGTGGCCGTGGTGGTCACCGCGGCAAAATAAAGCAGCGAGTTGAACGCCGCCACACTGAACGTGGCGAGTGCCAGTATCGACAGTGCGTGTTCGCGGATGACCCGGCGCTGGCGCCAGACCCCCGGCAGCCCGAAGGGCAGGAGTATCGTCAGGGCAATCACCCAGCGCCAGAACGACATGGACAGGGGAGGAATCTCGCCAACCACACTTTTGGCCACCACGGCGTTGCCCGCCCAGAACAACGGGGTCAGGACCAGGCCGGTGTAGGCCAGCCATAGTGGTTTCGGGGTTTCTGAGGGCACACCGACTCCTGTCAGGGTTTTTGGGTTTCTGATCTGGTTCGGAAGCCCGAAGGATACTACGCCCTGCGAGCTAATGCCTTGTTACCAAAGTGGTAGTGGAGATATTGGTTGATCGTATCCGGCTGGTGACTGTCTGATTGGGTGTCAGGATTTCTTACAAGCCCGCTGCTGGATAAATGCAGGATTCAATATAGATTCTTGTTTTAGATTGGAAATTCAGATGTTGGTATAGCAGGTGCCTGTATGGCGGGGCAGTAAAACGAATGAAATGTGGGATAACCCAGGGAGCAGCTATGCGACATCTTAAACTCACCATTGCACTACTGATTTCCATGTGCCTGCCGGCCATGGCAAGCGCGGCAATGATTTCTGCCAGCTATCAGGTCAACCTGAATGATTCAGACCCCGGACTGGTTGTTGATTCTGCAGACTATGCAGCCAACCCGTTTTCTTTTGATCTGAATGCCGGTGAAAGTACGACCTTTAATCTGTTCAAAATCTGGACGACTGAAGGCACGGTCAACAGCGATGACAAAGTCGCCAAACCGATTTCCGTCGATTTCAACTTCACAGCACCGGAACTGATGAGTGGCTCTGTCAACGGGAACACCTCCGGAGATTCCGTACTCTTTGGCCTTTACCAGGAAGGTGTGCTGTCCTGGAACGGTTCGCTTGACCTGGTGTTTGGCGCATTGGGCGATGGTCTGCTTCGTGTGTCCCTCCTCGACACCACTTTTAACGAAGGCATCTTTGGGCTGGGCAGCTACGGCTCCAAGGTTAAGGCGAAGATTGAACTGATTTCTGAAGCCAGCGAAGTACCAGAGCCTGGAACTCTGGCCATCCTGAGCCTCGGTCTTCTCGGTATGGGGCTGCGTGCCCGCCGCCGTTCAGCCTGAACGGTTGCGTTTAGTATCCTGACAGTTGAACGATAAAATCGGGTCAGAGCTTGCTCTGACCCGATTTTTTATTCTCCCGGCACTTCCGCTTCTGTGCCGACGTGATAGGCCGCAAAACCGGCCATGACCACCTGATCCACCGCCATGCCGATAATTCGGCCGCTGCTGCGGGCGCGGATGGGATGCTGGGCGTTGGTGATGGGATCCGAAACATAACCCAGGATTTCACCTTCAGAAACCTTGGCCCCCAGCTTGGTTTCGCTGAACAGAATGCCGCCGTGTTCGGCCCGTATCCACTCGGAATCGTAATAGACGGGTTCGGGGTCTCCCCAGACGAACATCCTTGAGATCATGCCTTCCTTGTCCATCAGACTGGTCAGGCTGTTCACCCCGGCCTTGATCTGGTGCTCCTGGATTCGCAGTGATTCACCGGCCTCCATGGTGACGGACCGGATACCGGCTTCGACAGCGGCGTGACGAAGCATGCCGGTGGTGCCTGTACTGTGGACGACTGCCATGCGGTCAAATCCACGGGTGAGTTCCGCCACTTCCGGGTTATTCATGTCCGCACGCAGTTGGGGCAGGTTGGTGCGCTTGAGAGACCCGGTGTGGATATCCACCAACATGTCGCAATGACGGATTACGTTCTCGAACAGCGAGTGGGCAATCCGGTCCGCCAGGCTGCCATCGGTGCTGCCGGGGAAGTGACGATTGAGGTCACGGCGGTCGGGCAGGTAGCGGCTGCCTTGCTGGAAACCCGGCAGGTTGACGATGGGAATGCCGATCACCCGGCCGGAGAGCTTGTCTGGCTCCAGGTCGTACATGGTGCGGCGGATGATCTCGATGCCGTTGAGTTCATCACCGTGAACGGCACCGGTCAGGCATAGGTTAGGGCCGGGTTTGGCGCCATTGACCACCAGAACCGGTGTTGGTTGCGACAGGCCGGCAATCTGGATGGCAGGGGACCAGGCCAGGCGAGTCGACGTTCCGGGCAGAACCTCGGCACCGAGCATTTTCAGGCTGGTGGCCTTTTCGGGTTCCGTCACCTCAGCAGACTCTTCCACGCCGTTATCATCGGTCGCCGTTGCGGGGTCTGCGCCCTGGGCAGTGGGTTTGGGCTGATCCGCCGTTGCGTCGGGCTTCGAAGGTTCGGGCTCCGAAGTCTTCGACTCCGCTGGTTCAGCGGGCTTTGGAGGCGGCGCCACCTCCTTTAAATCAACATTGGGGGCCACTTCTTCCACGGCCGGTTCTGCCATGGAATCTGGTGTTTTATCCTGTGAGGCGAGCTCCTCATCGGATTTCTGAGTGGTGTCTGCTTTACCGCTATTCTTTTTCGGTTCAGACGAGCGCAAGGGTTCCGAATGCTCGACATCCTCAACACTCTCGTCCTCGGCAAGCTCCGCGACGAGCATCTCCGTGTTATCGGAGTCATCGGACTTGTTTGCGTAGACGGCAGGGATTGCGACCAGGCTGCCAGTCAGGGTAAACATCAGGCCAGCGCGAAACAGATGTGTCAGCCAGCGATACAGCATAATTCCTCTCGAGTCTTCAGCCAGTTTGAGGCTCGTTGTCCGATCTGTGAAAACGGTACAAGGATAGAGACCCCATTGTTTCATGAATACGGCTGTGACAAAGGTTTAATGCCACTTTCATGAACTCATTGTGTAATTCCGCAAAATGACCTATTCAAAGAGGTTACAGGATGCGGATTGCAGTTCTGTATCCGTTATACGTTCGATGGAGGATAAACTGTATGGATCTTTTGCGAGTTCTGGTTGCGATTTTGTTACCGCCGTTGGGCGTCTTTTTACAGGTGGGGATTGGCAAGCACTTCTGGATCAACATCCTGTTGACGATTCTCGGTTACATTCCCGGTATCGTGCACGCCGTCTGGATCATCGCGAAAAAATAGGCCGCCCCTGAGCAGGAACCAAGTGTCTGTGAGGGGCGGGCTTCAAATGTCGGGAGTGGTGCGCCAGATGTCGCCTTCTCGCGCAGCCCGGCCATCTGCCTCCAGTTTTAGCAGGTGCGCCAGCGCGGAGCGGGCGGCGACGCCATGGATCGCCGCTGGAACATCGTCATAGGCCTTTGCGGTCAGATCTTTCAGGCTGGCCGGGGCGAGGCTTTTCAGCACCCTGACAACCTTGTGCTCCCGTGCCAGACGATGCGTGATGAGATAATCGATCACCGATTCGGGGCGTGCCATCAGGAAACCGTGGGCAGGCGCTATGTAACGCACGGACTCGGCCAGCAGGTCGTACAGCGACTCCAGGTAGGCCTTCATGTCACCGTCTGGCGGATTAATGACCACGGTGGAGCCCTGCATGATGTGGTCTCCGGAAAACAGCAGCTCTTGTTCCAGGAGCAGATAGCAAAGATGGTTGGAGGCATGCCCCGGGGTGTAAAGGGCTTTCAGGGTGCCAGCCTCGGTGACGATCAGGTCACCATTCACCGGCTCTACATCCGGCGAAAACGTCTGGTCCTGGGCCGGGCCTTCGGGAGCCGGCTGGCCGTAAACGCGACAGCCGGTTCTTGCCTTCAGTGCCACTGTTGCCGGCGAGTGGTCCTGGTGGGTATGAGTGACCACCACTTGATCAATCGCTCCACCAGTGAGTTCCAGAATGCGCTCAATATGCGTTGCGTCGTCCGGGCCGGGGTCCAGTACCGTAAACCGTTTGTGGCCAAGCACATAGGTGTTGGTGCCGGGGCCGGTCATCATTCCCGGGTTTGGCGCTGTCAGGCGAATCACACCGGCCGCCACCTCCACCGGTTTCCCGGGAACAATGTCCGCGTGTGTAGAGCCTGCACCCTCCGGGTCCAGCTTGACCGCTTCATCATAGGCGGGTGCCCCCGGCTCCAGCATCGTGGTCCTGTCTTTCTTGACCACCGGCCAAGGCTTGTTGGGATAGGGTTCCGGCGGATTAGCGTGGACATAGCGCATGAGGGCTTCCGTGGTGCCGAACTCCGCCAGTATCCGCAGCGTCCCAATGGTTGGTAACCCTAGCAGGCGGCGGCCACTGCGATGATCTTCCAGGGCTTCCGCCGGGCTCAGCCATACGTGGTCAATGGTTTCATTGCCGTCATGACTTGCCCGTTGCCCTTCCGGTGCCACTGCAATGAAGAAGCGGGTATCAAAGCGCCGGGGAGGTCCCGGCGGTGTCACCCAGTGCCCGAGGTAGCCCAGACGGTCCAGGGGAATGGTGAGGTTATAGCGATGGCACAGTTCCGCCAGGGTTAACTCACCTTTAAACAGAGCTTCGCGGTCGCTGTGAATGGGATGGTCCTGAGTCAGCGCAGCCCCTTTTTCATCAACGGCTAACAGAATGCCGGCTTCCTCAAAACACTCCCGGACAGCCGCAAGCATGTAGTCGGCGCCACCTTCATCCATAGCCATTGTCTGGCTGATTTCAGTGTCAGCCCGCCCGATTGCGTGGGCCCGCCCATTGTTTTCCTGATCGTCGACAGAACCACCGGGAAAGACAAAATAGCCCGGCATGAATACCGCGTCCCAGGTTCGTTGCAGCAACAGTATTTTCGGACCTTCGTCGGTGTCTTTGGTCAAAACCAGCGTAGCAGCAGGGCGAATATCCATGGAGTGTCCGTTGTTTTCACATAGTGGTGCGCGCCAGATTCCTGAGCGGGGATCGGGATGGCCTTTTCAAAACTGTGCGGAGCCATGGATGGCGGAGCCCAAGCGTCACATGGATGTGCTTGAGCGTGTTTTGAAAAGGCCATCCCTATCCCTGCGACTCTAAAGCCAGACGCGCCGAAAATAACTCCCAAGATAACCAATGTGCGGTCTGCTGTCTCGGGGTGTCGGCATGGTTACAACCAAGTATCATTGGGTTTACAGAAAATCCCCCCACACAGGAACGCCGACTTGGCTCGCATCAAGCTCTCTTTTCCGGATAACGCCTTTTATTTTGAAACCAAGATGCCGGTTCGGATCACCGATATCAATGGAGCCAACCATCTGGGAAACGATGCGTTAATCTCCATGCTGTCTGAAGCCAGGGCACAATTCCTGGTGAACTATGGTGTCGAGGAAGCCGACAAAAACGGCGTGGGTATTATCGTGACCGACCTGGCAACGATGTACCAATCGGAATCGTTCTTTCCGGAGATGCTCCGCTTTGAAGTGGGGCTGATGGACTTCAACAAATACGGCGGGGATTTCGTATTCCGCGTAACCAAGGCGGAGAGCGGTCAACCCGTGGCCCTGGCCAAGTACGGTTTCGTGTTCTTCAATTACCAGCGCAAATCGGTTGTGCCGATGCCAGAGAGTTTCCGCGCACGCTTCGGCGATTAGTATTTAGTCCTGGAGTGCCAGCTTTCGGATGCCTTGCCGGTAGAACAGGTAGGCCATGACACCTGCCATCAGATTGCCAACCAGCGCACCGCTCATCAGGCCGTTGATACCGCCGAGCTGTGAGCCGAGCCAAAGCAGTGGCAGAAAGCAGAGGAATAACCGCAGGACCGACACCAGCAGCGCCCGCATGGCAAGCCCCAGCGCATTGCACACCGACACCATCAGCATGCAGATGCCCAGGCCGGTATAGCTCAGCGGCACCCGAACCAGATAACTGCCCAACACATCGCTGACGGCGCGATCGCTGGTAAACAGCTCTGAGACCACTCCTGACGCTAAAAGCCAGATCAACCCAATGGCCAGTTGCCACACCACCACAAAACGAACCGCCAATCGCACGAGAACGCGAATCCGCGCAAGCTCACCGGCCCCAAGCATGCGGCCAATCATGGGCGGCATCGACATGGTCAGTGCCAGCACCACTACAATGGAGAAGAACTCGAGGCGAGTGCCCAGGCCCCAGGCCGCGACGGCGGCGGAGCCAAAGCCAGCCACCATGGCGGTCGCGAACATGGCCGAGGCTGGCGGCATCAGCTGGCTGACCATGGCCGGCGCCATGATGCCATTCAGTTGTTTCAGTGCCTTGCCGAGGGCCAGCTGGGAAAGGTCGAAGCGTATCCAGCCAGAGCGCAGCAGTTTGGGGTAGATAAACAGGCAACCGATACCGAAGGCGGTCACGGTTGCCAGGGCAGCGCCTTGCAGGCCCCACCCGAAAACGAAGATGTACAACGGGTCCAGGGCGATGTTTGCCACGCTGGTGGCGACCATCATATAGCCAGGGAGTTTGGTGTCGCCGTGGGAGCGGCACACGCTGTAGCCAAAGTAGAGCATGGCGCCGGTCCAGGCGGAGAGCAGCCAGGGTATCCAGTAGCTGCGGATCAGCGGCAGTAGGCTCTGTTCGGCACCCAGGCCAGCCATGATTTGGGTTTGCAGCAGCCAGAGGGCGATACACAGGATAATCACCAGAGTGGCGCCCACGGTGACGACGAGACCGCCCAGGCGTTCAGCACGGAGTTGGTCGCCGGCGCCTAGCGTTCTGGAGATGATGGCGGTGGTGGCGATGCCAAGGCCCACCTGCAGGCCGATGATGAGCTGCTGCATGGGCAGTGTGAAGCCCAGTGCGGCCAGTGGGTCGCGGCCGAGTTGGCCAATAAAGGCGCTGTCGACGAGTTGGAAGGTCATCAGTGACAGTACGCCGAAGAGCATGGGCCAGGTCATGGTGAACAACTGGCGCGGCAGGCTGGCTTGTGGGGTGGCGTTCGTCACGTTGGTGGCTTCTGTTCCAGGTGTTTGCTCGGTGGGCGATTCTAGCAGCTATCGGTTTGTGAGTGGGTGCAAAGGCCGGGGCGCCTTCCCCAGACACGCCGTGAACCCATCCATGGGGGCTCGGCATTGCCATCCCTGGCAATGCACGGTCTGGGGAAGGCGCCCCGGCCTTCGCACATCGATTACGGAGTCGCTTTCAGTAAGTCGGAGTGCTGGGAATCAAAGCGCCGAAAGAGCGGCTTCGTAATTCGGTTCTTCCTTGATCTCACCAACCAGCTCACTGTGCAGAACCCTGTTGTTCTCGTCCAGAACCACCACCGCGCGGGAGGTCAGGCCAGCAAGTGGGCCGTCCTGGATGGCAACACCGTAATCTTCCTGGAAGCTGTAGTTTCGGAAGCTGGAAAGGGTAGTGACATTTTCCAGGCCTTCGGCACCACAGAATCGACCGGCGGCGAAGGGCAGGTCGGCAGAAATGACCAGCACCACCGTGTTGTCCAGGCTGCTGGCTTTTTCATTGAACTTACGGGTGGAGGTGGCGCAGGTCGGGGTGTCTACGCTGGGGACAATATTCAGAACTTTGCGCTTACCAGCCCAGTTGTCGAGGGTGACGTCTTCCAGGCCCTGAGTGGTTAGGGTGAAGTTGGGGGCGGTGTCGCCGGTTTGCGGAAGGGTGCCGCTCACGGTGATTGGATTGCCGCCGAGTGTGACGTTGCTCATTTGGAACTCCCTGATACTGGTCTAATGGATTTGTGTTTAACAGCTTACTCTGTGTAGCCCATTTTGGATGTTTTTTCATCCGGGAGTCGAGTTAAGTTGGTTTCAGGCGGGCTCAAATCCGGGAGCAGGATGGCGCTGGACCATTAGCAGGTAGCTGCAGAGGGCCGCAATGGCACAGGCAGCGATGATGCCTGCCATCACCAGTGACGTGCCGTCGTGGAAGTGCCCCACGAGAGCACCCACAATGGCTGCAACCACCATCTGGGTGAAGCCGAACAGTGCGGAGGCCGAACCGGCCATTTGGGGAAAATTAGCCAGGGCCCCGGCCATGGTCTGAGGCAGGACCATGCCCACACCGACCATAAACAACGCTTGTGGCAGCACCACTGCCCATACGTTGTAAACCTGCGAGGCTGCCAGTGCGGCCATGAAGCCGCCACCGATAACCGATATCGTCAGGCCTCGCACCAGTATCTGATCTGGCGCAAACGAGCGGCCCAGGCGGATGGCCGTGAGGTTGCCGCCAATATAACCGGCCACGATACAGGCGAAGAACAGACCGAAGTGCTGGGGTTCCACGCCCAGGAAATCAATCAGCACGAACGACGAGCCTGACAGGAACGCAAACAGGCCGGCGAAGGTCAGGGAGTTGGTCAGGGTGTAGCCCAGGAAGCTGATGTCCGAGGCAATTGCCCGGTAGTTCTTCCATAGGCTGCTAACGCGAAGGGATTGCCGGTTTTCCGGGCGCATCGGCTCGGGAATACCCACTGCAACCACCACAGCCATGATGAGCGCGTAGCCACCCAGTGCCAGAAAAATTGACGACCAGCCCAAGCTGACCACCATAAAACCGCCGAGAGTTGGTGCAACAGCGGGTGCCAGGGCCATGATGCTGGCCAGAATAGCCATGATTTTTGCGGCGTCCCGTGGGGAATAGATATCCCGTACGGCTGCCCGGCCCAGCACTGGGCCGGCCGAGCCGCCAAGCGCTTGCAGGAAGCGGCACAGGATCAGTGTTTCAATATTGGTCGCAAGAGCACAAACAACGCTGGCGATCGCAAACAGCAGGAATCCGCCAATCATGATGGGCTTACGCCCGAACCGGTCCGCCAGCGGGCCGCAGACCAACTGCGCTAGGGCGAACCCGACCATGTAGATACTCAGCGTAAGCTGTACTTGACCTGTATTGGCCGAGAGCGCCTCTCCCATAGCGGGCAAGGCAGGCAGGTACATATCAATCGCCAGCGGCCCGAGGGCGACAGCGGCTGCCAATAGTATCGTTGTCCATACACTGGTGAGTGCGAGCATTACTGATCCCGGAATCTTTGGAGTACGGCACTGGGTGAGAGCCGGCCTTCTGAAACACGCTGTAAATACATCCCTGTACGCTCGGCTCCGCCATCCATGGCTCCGCACGGTTTCAGAAGGCCGGCTCTCACCCAGCGCTCAATCTGATATGGGGAGTCTACGCTCGTCCTGTCCTGGGATAACGGCCAGCTATTTCATACAATGTATGAACAAATCAGATGAATTAGGTATTGAGGCCATTGATGGTCGCTGCTACGCCGTTGACGTGGTTTCGAATCCAGCGGTGAGCGGGGTCGTTCTGGTTGCGTTTGTGCCACAGCATCAGCAATGTGAATGGCTTGTAGTCGAACGGTAGGGGCGTCCATGCAAACTGCTGCAGTAAGTCCTCACTCATGCGCTTGGGTGCTGTTGCGAGCATGTCAGTGCCTTGCAGGAAGGCTGGCAGGCCGGAAAAATTGGACACGGTTACGGCGGTTCTCCGGGTCAATCCCTGGGCGGCTAACGAACCTTCGAAAGCTGTTTTTTCACCCGTGCCAAACAGGATGGCGATGTGGTCCGCCTTCAGGTAATCCGCCAGGGACTCCGGGGCCTGGCGGATGGCGGGATCGTAGAAAACCACCATCTGATCCGCCATCAGGCCCCGCTGCATGATGTCGGTAGCTTCCGGTGCGTGAGGGGAAATAATCAAGTCACACAAGTCTTTACGCAACATGTCGGCGGTCGGAATGCCCGAGGGGACAACCTGCAAGCGGATGCCAGGCGCTTCTTGTCGGATCACGGACAACAGTCCGGGTAACAGCAGGTCGCGCTGATAGTCGTTGGCGGCGATGGTGAAGGTGAACTCGGCCGTGGCCGGGGCAAACGGCGGCCCGGAAGACAGGGAGTGCAGGTCGTCCAGTATCTGGCGAATGTGTGGGCCGGCCTGGAGAGCATACCGGGTGGGGACAATGCCTCGGCCGGATTTGACGAACAGAGCGTCGCCCAGGGCCTGGCGTAATCGGTCCAGGGTGTGGCTGACAGCCGATTGACTCACGCCCAGTCGCACAGCAGCTCGAGAAACGCTGCCCTCATCCAGCACTGCAATGAAGGTGCTGAGGGAGCGAATGTCGAGGTTAAATGTATCAACAGGGTTCATGAATAGCAGTGTACCCGAGGCGTGGGAGGTTGCCCATTCCGGAGTACTTTGTTGTTGGTGGTTTGAGTAAGCATTCAAAAAACGATGCGGACTGGTTTACGATGTCGTGACACTGGTTGAACAAATTTAGGAGCACCCGATGAAACCGATCCTGGCGTTCGATGTATACGGAACCCTGGTGGACCCTATGGGAATGGCAGACCTGTTGGCGCCGGACGCAGGCCAGGCGGCGGAGTCCGTGAGTGCCCAGTGGCGGGAAAAACAGTTGGAGTTTTCCTTTCGCAAGGGGCTGATGCGCATGTACGAGGATTTCGGGGCCTGCACGCGGCAGGCGCTAAGGTATGCGATGGCCAGCCATGGGTTGAGCTTAAGTGGAGAGCGGGAAGATGAGTTGATGGGGGCCTATCTGTCCCTGCCTGCGTTTGACGACTCGTTGCCGGCACTGGAATCCCTGCAGGGCGAGTATCGAATGTTTGCCTTTTCCAATGGCACCTATCCGGCGTTGGAGAAGGTGCTGGGGCATAACCATTTGTTGGATCAGTTTGAGGGGCTGGTGTCGGTGGATGACATCAAGAGCTTCAAGCCGGACCCGGCGGTGTATGCCTATGCACGACGGGCAACCGGGGCGATGGATAAGCCTCTGTGCCTGGTGTCCAGCAACGCGTGGGATGTGATTGGTGCCCGGGCGGCGGGGTTGACGGCCATCTGGGTGCAGAGGGATGCCGGGAAGGTGTTTGAAGATTGGGGGGTTGAGCCTAATGCGGTGGTTCGGAGTCTTTCTGAGCTACCTGCTACATTGGATAACCTTTAACTTCCGGGGTGGCGCGTCTCGTAGCGTCCCTTCCAAAACACGCCTCAAGACGTCCTGTTCGGCTTGGGCTCCGCCATCCATGGCTCCGCACAGTTTGGAAGGGACGCTACGAGACGCGCTTCCGACTTATGTGCCGGCGGTCTCCCAGTCGCGCGTTCTGTGTGATTCAGTCCGATCTTTCAGCCAACCACTCCGCCATCTCCAGCCAACTTTCCTTCGGCGCCTTGCTGCCGGCCAGAATGCCCATGTGACCCCCGGGGGTAACCCGGAAAGTGACGTCCTTCGAGCTGACATGGTCTTCGATGCGTTTCACCGCGCCGGGGGTTGCCAGGGTGTCGGTATCGCCGGCGATGGCAAGTAAGTTGGCGTTTACATTCTCCAGCCGGGCGACGTCTTCGCCGATCTGGATCTGGCCTTTGGAGAGTTCGTTGTCGATCCACAGGCGTACTACCGCGTCCTGCACGATGCCGCCCGGGTAGGCGACCATGCGGTCGAGGAAGGCGGAGGTGGTGGCGTGGCTGGCGACGAAGTCGCGGTCGCCCAGGCGGACGATGAGTTCCCAGTAGCCCATCACGCTGCCGATGGGGTTGGTGAGTTTGAAGCCGATGGTGTTGGCCCAGCCCGGAGAGTGGAACCAATGAGGTTTCACGTCATGCAGGCGGAAGCCGGTGCGCTTACGGACGAAATCGGCGACGTCGGACACCCGCTGGTACATCAAACCCATCAGGCCTGACGCGTGGCTGTCGATGGGCGAACCCAGCACGATGGCGTTGCGGATGTGCTGGTCGCGGCTGAGGGCAGAATAGAACAGCGTGAACATGCCGCCCAGGCTCCAGCCGTGCAACGACAGCTCCTGCTCACCGCTGTGCTCCCGCACCCGGTTCAGGTATGCCGGCAGCAACTCCGCCACGTAGGTGTGCAGGTTGTAGTGACTGTGCTGGCGCGTGGGTACGCCCCAGTCGATCAGGTACACCTCAAACCCCTTGGCCCGCAGGAATCGCACCAGGCTACGCTGGGGAAACAGGTCGTAGATCAGCATGTTCACCGCCAGTGGCGGCACGATTACGATGGGCGTCTTGTGGGGCGAGCGCTCCACATCAATCATCTCGCCGTCCAACTCGATAAAATCCTCGGCCAGCGGCGGGTAGTATCGCAGGCTCACCAGCCCATCGGTGTACAAGGTCTCGAACGGTGTCTGTCCTGCCTGCACCAGGCTGGCGGCCCGGAATACGCGGTCGAAGGCGTTACCGGCGTATAGTGCCGTCTGGCGGGTTATTCCCGAGGCTTTGTTGAAAGCGTAGCTGAGCGGGTCGGGCATAGAGGTTTCCATAAGGTTTATGTCGAGAACAGGTTCGGAATAAGACTAGACTACCTATACAGATCGGAACTATGGCAAGAACGTCCACCACTAATGGCAAACCGGTCACTTCAGGCCACTGCCCAAACCTGCCAACCATTGGTATCATTCAGCCATCTTAAAAAACCAACAACAGGACCACCATGCTCAGCTTCCTGCCAGCTCCCGTTATCGGCGTCATCAGTTCCATCCTCCTGGGGCTGAATACCCTGTTCTGGTGCCTGCTTCTCTACATCCCGGCGATATTGAAGCTGATTATTCCCCACACCGGTTTCCGGGTTCTGTGCACCAAAGTTATTATCTGGATCGCCGAAGCCTGGGTTGCCTGCAACACCGGCTGGATGAAACTTACCCAAGGCACGGAATGGACCGTCCACGGCGACGAAAAGCTTAAACGGGAAAGCTGGTACCTGGTGTTGAGCAACCATCAAAGCTGGGTCGACATCTTCGCCATGCAGCGGGTGTTCAACCACCGTGCACCGTTTCTGAAGTTCTTCCTCAAGCAACAACTGATCTGGGTGCCGGTCATAGGGTTGGCCTGGTGGGGGCTGGATTTCCCGTTCATGAAACGCTACACCCGTGAGTACCTGATCAAGCATCCTGAAAAGCGCGGTGAAGATCTTAAAGCGACCCGTACGGCCTGTGAGAAGTTCCGCTACACCCCGGTGAGCGTGATGAATTTCGTCGAAGGCACGCGCTTTACCCAGGCCAAGCACGACAAGCAGAAATCAAAATACACCCACCTGCTGACGCCCAAGGCCGGTGGCGTGGCCTTTGTGCTGGATGCCATGGGCGACTCCATCGAAACACTGGTGGATGTCACGATTGCCTATCCGGGGGGCGCTCCAACGTTCTGGGATTTCATGTGTGGAAGGGTGAGTAAAGTCGGCATGGAGATCGACACAGTTACCATCCCGGCGCACCTGAAGGGCCGGGATTATGCCACTGATGCAGAGCACCGAAAAAACGTGAAGAACTGGCTGGCAGAGCAGTGGCGTGCCAAAGATGAGCGGCTGACGCGTATGCTCTCCAGCCGCTCTGCTGATAATACCTACTGAGACGAGGCAAGGGCCGTCGCGAACTCAGGATAAATCTGGCTGGTCGCTTGGATGACGTCGCTGAAGTTTGGGTCTGATCCGTACTCTGATTTCAGGTATCGGGCCATGTCAGTCAGTGACCGGAAACTCATGTCGGACGTTGCTCTGACATACTCCCATCCGCCGATGCTCTCAATGGCGGTACTGCGACCAACGTCCTTGCCGACCTTTGAGCCGACCATGCCGCCGATAAAGCTTCCAAACGGCACGGATTCAAGGGCTTTGTTGGCGGCATAGGCGCCCGCCACTGCTCCTACCGCACTGCCGGCGGTGGCGCCAATATTGGCATTCAAGGCCTTGTTCACCCATTCGGCGGTTACTCGGTCGCTGGTGTAAGGGCTCATGAAGCTGCCGGTATTGTCATGGATGACCAGGCTTTTCCTCGCTTTGGCTTCGGCCTGGTGTTTCAAGTCAGCTTGATGCTGCTTGACCAGAAGGAAATCGCTTTGTGTGGCTAAGGCGCGTTGAAGTGTCACCTCCCGGGGTTCGCTATTGGCGGCATTCAGCAAGGTTAACTGGAGCTCCGTGCCTGGCGTTCCGCGAATCAGCCACACGAGCTGACTGAGTTTGAGATTATCCACCGGATACGGTTTTCCATCCAGAGTCGGGCGGATGGCGATAATCTGATCACCAACGGCCAGTTGTTCACTGGTCGCTGCCGGGCCGTTCGGCGTCAGCCACGAAACAAAGAAGCCTTCCTCTGTTTTTTCCAACGAAGCGCCGATAAGACCGTCGCCGGGTTTGTCTGCTTCCGGAATAGGATGGCTGCTGACGTCTGACGGTAAGAACTGACCAATGTCGTCCTGACACCACCATGTATAGGCAAACGATTCGGGGCGCACCGTTACGGCTGCCTGTTCCGGGTAGATTTTTATCTGCTCTCCCGCCGAGTCCAATCGAACGCACTGCGTCAGACCGGCCCAAAACAGTTGGTTACTCGACATGAGCGCGGGATCGGTGGGCGTCTCAGGTTTACTGGCGCAGCCACCCAGCGCAACGACGATGGGAAGCAGGAGCAAGGTAGGCTTCAATTGGAACGTCATGAAACAACAGTCCTTCTCAGGTTAGGTCGGGTATTGAGCGTTAACGGGCAACGCTTGCCAGGGTCTGGAGTGCGAGTTCACCACCGATTTCATCCAGCGTGACGGAGTGCTCCACTTTCTGGAAACCATGGTCGGTTGCTTTCCATTGACGAGCCTTGTCCTTCTCGGGAGGGACACCGTTGGAACTCAACATGGCGCGAATCGAACCGTTGTGAACGTCCAGTACTTCAATTTCGAACCGGTCATCGGCGATTCGGCGGAATACCAATAGCATGTCAGCGTGTTCACCCAGTGCTCGCATCTCGAGACGGCGTTGATCCGGCGACAGGCGTGAGAAATCGCCGGTTTCCAGGGCATTGTCGGTGATGCGCATGATCGCATTTCGGTCCACCACGGTGACGCCGGCTTCTGTCAGTTGGCTGACCAGGCCGCTCTGCAGTTCAAAGGCGGGGCTTGCCGGGCCAGTCGTTCGGTTCGAGCGGTACTCTCCCTGCGCAGCGATCTGGCTTTGCCCCTGCAGGTCGACGTTGCCGTCCGGAACGTTGCCTTTCAGCGAGCCCCGAGCGGATACTACGCCCCGGGTGCTACTGCGCCAGTCACTAACCTGATCGTCAAACGCCCGGTTCCAGAACACGGCCACTCTGGGCATGTTGCCGTCAAACGCTGCGCGGAAACGATCGAGGATCGCCTCCTCACTTTCCAGCCGTTGGGGGGCCGAGCGCTCATTTTGTAGATCGCTATCGGTCAACGGCTTCTGGGCCGGCGCCATCATCGGTGCCGCTTCATGACTCTGGCTGGCGGCCAGGCTGAGGCCCGGTGTGAGCGCACAGAATACAATGGCGAGATGTTTCATCAGTTCAGCTCCCGTACTTCCACGCGGTACTGCAGAGGCTGAGCGGTGGTAGACAGTTCGCGGTAAGTGGAGAGGCTGTTGGCCGGTACTGTCGTCCGCTGCCAGGTAGGCTTCACATCAGTCGGTACGCCATCCTGGTCGAAGAACTGGGTTCGGGCTTCAACCTGATAGTCATAATCGGTGTGGTTGCGCAGGACGGCGTATACCTCGGTTGTGCCCGTCGCGGTTGCACGCTGACCATGCTGAACCACCGACAACCGATAGCGCTCACCGTCGCCGAACAGGCCGCCAGACCAGGTGCGCTTCAGATTATAGTCGCTGAACACCACGGAATTCATGGTGACTGGCGCCGTGCGCTCAGTCAGATCGGTGCTGTCAGAGGGCAGGCTGGTACAGCCCACCAGCAGACCGAGCCCCATGGTTGCTGCGGTCAATGTTTTAACGAGAGGGTTCATTGAGTTTCTCCTGGATTCGGGCGACGGGAGGTGGCAAAGGCCAGGCCCGCCCCGCGACCATCAAAATGGAATGAGGTTGAGTCCGTGAGCCCTGGGATAGGCTGATCGTACTGATCGAGGAAGCGAACGACGACTGGCTCCCCCTCGGCAGCGGTCACCGGTATGACATGAATGGTGTCTGGCAGTCCGGCCCAATAGCGTATGTCGGCACGGGTATTGGCGGAGGCTGAAAGACCATCTGCGGCCACGCTGATCAGGCTCACAGCAGCGAAACCGGCACCCAGTGCACCACCGGCCGCGGCACTGGCACCCGCCAGTATGCTGTCCTGACTGACCGTGCTCAGGGTCGAGCCGACGGCTCGGGTATTTTCCTTGAACTGGATCTGACCTTCCACGATACGGTCGATGGCGCGTCCACCCCGGGTTGAGGCCTGGAAAAAGACATCTTCCATGGGGTAAACCGACGACCACTCTTCGCCATTCCGGACTTCGGCGCCAACATCCCGGAAGTTCTTGCCCCGTCGATACACCAACTGATAGTGACCAACGCCGTCACCAAGTTTGCGGGGCGATTTCCCGGTTTCAACAATCAGCAAGGCATTGTCGTTGGCTTCCGGAATGGGAGCATCGGGACGATACAGTTTGAGCTCTTCAAAATGCTCTGCCGCCAGTTGGTCACTGCCCATTTGAAGAGCGGACCAGCCAGCAAGGTATAACAACAGCGCGAAATCCGTGCTGTTCTGCTCTTCCTCCGCGAAGGCATCCTGCAGCAGACCCGCCAGAAAGCTGGCGCGAGCGTTGCCGTAGTCGCCGTCTTCCAGGTAGATGAGTCCAAGGTAGAAGTACACCATGGCCCGCTCGTAGGGTTCGCCCTTGAAGTCTTTCTCCGCTTCCTCGTACCAGATGCTGCGTGCCCTTCTGGCTGCATCTGAATCGGCGTAGACGTTCTCGATCTCAAGCCGGGCCTGGGTCAGTGTGTTTTTGGCCTCATCCCGATAGCCGGCCCGGTACGCCTTGACCCCGATTTCCATCAGGTTCAGCACCTTGTTGCGAGGCCCTTCTTCAAACAGGTTCTGGAAGTCAGCCCGGAGAGCCGCAGGCTTGCTGTTTACCAGGCTCTGTTCAGATGGAGCGAGCGTTGCACGGTCATAAACCTTGGGGCCACTCGCGCAGCCAGCGATAGCACCGGCCAGAATCGTGGCCAGCGCTGGTTTTACCAGTTGCTTATCGATAGACCACATTGTCTTTGGCCGCCTTTCTCATTTCATAGAGTCCGCTCCAGACAATGGTGCCAAGCTCAAGATCGACCATTTCAAAACTGATCTGGCTGTAGCGGGATTGAGTACCGGTGTCGCGGTCGATGGCGTCCAGTGATGAGATGCGACCACCCATGCGGAAATCAGCGCCAGCCTGTGCCGCGGTCTGGCGAATCGTACCGCCATCCACGGCACCGTCACGCTTAAGGTCACGCTCTTTCTGAACCATGTCCGAGAAGTGACGCCCCACGAAAACCATCCGGCCATTGGCGGCCCGGTTGAGTTCGATACGCAGGCGGTCGGTGAGCATGTTGGTGTTGACCACCGAGGTGCTCTCGTTCTTGATGTACTCGTTGTCGATGATAATGCGAGGCGGAGTAGAGCGACCGGTCAGCATCGGGTTGGCCAGCATATCCCGCATCATCTGGTCGGTGATAGCAACAACGTCCTGGCTTTCAATACCAACGCCGCCAACTCGGCCAGTGCTGGAAACATCTTCGTAGACCGTAGGTTTACCTTTGACGTTCTCGATGTTTCCGGCGCATCCGGACAGAACCAGAGTCGCCGTTGCCAGGGCGCAAGCCGCTGTGAGTGCAGTTTTTCTAAGCATTCCATTCTCCATTTGATGTTAGCGGACTTGCGCGAGGGTTTCGGCCAGTTCGGGGTAGATCTGTCGGGTGGCATTCATCGCGTCAGCAAAGTTGCCGGTATGCCCGTATTTTGCTTTCAGATAGCGCGCCATGGACGATATATCGTCAAAGCTGCGGTCGGAGGTGCTGCGAATGGCTTCCCAGCCGCCGGACGCGCTGATAGCTGTTTCACGGCCAATGCTCTTGCCGACTTCTGCGCCAACAGTACCGCCAAGGAACCCCCCAACAAACGGAACCTGTTCGAGAGCTTTTTCACCCAGATACGCACCGGCTGCTGCACCAACGCCGGTGCCAACGGTTGACCCGATGTTGGCGTTAATTGCGGAGTTGACCCACTCGGCCAGCACGTCGTCGCTGGTGTAGGGGCTCATGTATTTGCCTTGATTGTCCTTGCGCACCAGTTGTTCGAGGAGCTCTTCCTGGGTTGGAATCCGGATGTTGCCGTTTTCGTCACGGAGTTTGCCGGTATTCGCCGCAGCCAATAACTGGGGGGATGGGGCCTCATTAGTCATGCGATCCACCAACCCCTCGGGGAGGCCAGCGTCCTTGAGCACTTGGTGGTGAGCCCGGGTCATTCCAGTGTAGTAGCCGGACTGAATGGGCTGATTTGGGTAGGCGTTAAGCATCTGAACCAGCAGTTGGTCTGCGTCCACGCCCTGCGCCAATCTGGTTTCAAGGTCGATGCCGCGCAGGTTATCAGGGCCGATCATCCACGCTTGATAGTGAACCGGCAGGAGATCGGTGTAGCCGGGTATATTGCTGTTGGCAGCATGGTAGGCGAGAGTGTCGGTTTCAGGGGCTTGATCGATCAGCTGCAGAATGGCGGAAGGCCGGTAAACGGAGTTTGCGCCGGGGCCGGATAGGTAAGCTGCAATTTCTTCGGTGGTTTGGGGATTAAACCGCTCGAATTCGGTGCGCTGCTGGTCGATGGTGGCCAGAACGTTGTCCCTGTGATAGTCAGTAACGTAGTCTTCGGCGACGGATTTCTCTTCTTCCTTATCGCCCAGTGTACCCAGAAACATCATCGGCGTCGGGAAGTAAACAGAGAAATAGCCGTCGATAGAGTAATTGACACGGCTTTCCAGCAGCGTTTCTCCCTGCCAGGTCAGAGCGAAGACGTCTGCATAAGGTGTTTCGTCCTTGATGGGGACCAGCGTCAGCGTCAAGATGTAGCCAAGAAAGCTCAAACCATTTAAATCGGGTGTTCCAGCCATTTCAGTTGTGCGGGTTACGACAACCTCAGGGACATCAGCGGATTCCGGAACCAGCCAATCAGGACGTTCGTCTCCGACAACGGTGAAGGGGACTGTCCCGGTGCTATAGGATGACGAGGTGGGGGCACTCACACTGTCGGGATCAAATCTGTAGGTTTGGCAGCCCGTAAGCAGGGTTGCCAGAGACAGGCCAAGGAGTGATACGCCTGCCCGTTTGATCGAGGACCGTTTTACCTTTGAGGTGGAACGAGAAGGACTTAATGTCATCCCTGATACCTTATATGTGTTGATTTAGAGGTGGTGTCGATAACAACGACACTCTGTTAACAGGGTAACTGTATAAACAATTTTTAATGACAGTGTTAGGCTCGGAAGGTCGCGAGGCAGGGGATCGAGTTAGAAATACGTCGCGGAAAACAAAGAGTCCGTTGCGTAAGCTATTAAAGCATAAGCCTCTTTTTGGAAAAGAGGCATGAAATATATAGAAATGCAAAAATTTGCAAGATAATGTTAGCCCGCCTGAAGGAAGGTGGTTGGCGGGATCAGTGACAGGCCAAGGACGAACGCTTATGAAGATGCTCGGACAGAACTAATTGCTATCCTCGTCTTCGATTTCGTCCGGGTGCTCTTTCTTGTAGCGCTCCCACTCTTCCCAGTCATGGGGTGTGCCAGCATGAGGGCGCTTCAAGTGCTTTGCGTGTTCCATCGCATTGTGGCGCAGGCTGTGGTCGCGCTCCTCTTCTTCCTCTTCGAAGCCGTACTTCTTCAGGAACTCGGTTGGGCTGATAGGCATCCGGATTCACCTCCGTAACGAATAAGTGCCCGCTTATTCACTAAGATGGCGCTCCGGAGCCGGATTTTCAAGCGTCGTCGGTGTTCGCAGGCTCGCGGCCTTCAGTCGGCGCATCCACCAGATTGAACTGGATCTGCTTTCTTTCGTCGTCGACGCCGGACAAGGTCACAGTCACGGGTTGTTCTAACTGGAACGTACGGCCGTTTTTGTTGTGAACCAAGCGCAACGTAACGGGATCGAAGCTGAACTTACCTTCAAGTGTCTTGCAGCTCACGAACCCTTCCAGGCCGTTGGCCTCCAGCCGTACAAAGAACCCAGCAGGCGTTGTGCGGCTGATCACGCCAGTCATCGAGTCCTCGCCAAGGGTTTTCGCAAAATCGCTCTTGAGCCAGTTCTCAAGGCTGTTGGCAGCCTGACGGGCGCGGATCTGGGTCTGTTGCAGTTCGGCCAGTTGGTCATCGTTGAGCTCGTTCAGCGATTCCTGCCACAGGATCGACTTGATCAGCCGATGCACGTGGAAGTCGCTGAACTTGCGAAGTGGCGACGTGAACGTGGTGTAGGCGGCCAGTCCCATGCCCTGATGGGGGGCGGGCGTGAACGACAGCTCGGCGCGGGCAAGCTGGCGGGAAATAATGGCTTTGACAGGAACCTCTGCGTCCAGCCCGTCGGTCTGCTTCATCAGGTCGCGGAAGCCTGCGGCGCTGGTGGCGTCGATATCGGCGAGCTGTGGGGCATAGCCTTCCAGCAAGGCGCGGACGTTGTCGATGCGGTCGTTCCGCAAACCGGGATGCTGGATAAACAGCCCCTTGTCACGTTGCCCCAGGAAGTCGGCCGCGCAGCGGTTGGCGGCGATCATGCATTCTTCCACCAGGCGATGGGCCTCGTTCTGAACGGAGGGCTCGATCAGCCGTATCCGGCGATTCTCGTCCAGGCGCAGCCGGAATTCGGGGCGGTCGCCGTTCACCAGCGCGTGCTCGTTTCGCCATTTGCGCAGAGCGGTGGCGATCTGGTGGAGCTGGTCGAGGCTGTTGGAAACGGTATCCGGAAGCGCCTTGATATCGTCGTCTTCCCGGCCTTCGATCAGGTTGGAGACCAGTTCATAGCTGAGTTTGCCGTGGGAGCGAATCACTGCCTGATGAAATTGATAGTCGCCGAGGCTGCCATCGTTGTTCACCTGAAGGTCGCAGACCAGTGCCAGGCGCTTGGTGTCCGGCATTAACGAACACAGGCGGGTACTGAGGGTATCCGGCAGCATGGGTAGTGGTTCGCCGGGAAAATAGATGGCGGTGGCGCGGCGGAAGGCCTCCTGCTCGGCAGGGCTGCCCGGCTCGATAACAGCCGTCGGGTCAGCAATGGCAATGGACAGTTTCCAGCCAGTGGCGTTGGGCTCTGCCAGCAGGGCATCGTCCATGTCCTGGGTGCCGGGGCTGTCGATGGTCACATAGGGCTGGTCGGTGCGATCGTCCCGGCCTTCGCTTTTTGCTTCAACGGTTGATTCATCCAGCGCACTGGCCTGTTTCTGCACGGCGTCGGGCCAGGTGTCTGGCAGGTGGAAGGTGGCAACGGTGAGCGCGCGTTCGATGCCGGTATCACCGGCTTTGCCGAGGACTTTCAGGATCTTTGCCTGGCCTTTGCCATCCTTGATCGGATGTTTGTGAATCTGGCAGTAGATGTAATCGTCGGGCTCGGCACCCTGGCGCTCTTTCGGCGGAATGAAGATCCAGCGGTTGATGCCGGGGGTTTCCGGCACCACGAAGTGGCCTTTACCTTTCACCAGATAGCGACCAACGAACGTGTCCAGACTGGTGTCCAGCAGCTCGTCGATCATGCCCTGGGTCTTGCCTTTGTCGCCCTCTTCCTCGGTGATCTTGACGCGGTCACCGGGCAGCACTTTCTGCATTTCTTCCGGTGGCAGGAAGACGTCTCGCCCCTCATCCAGCGCAACAAAGCCGAAACGCCCATTGGTGGCTTTGACGGTACCCGGAAAGACAACCTTGTTTTCCTCGATATTGGTTTTCAGCTGGCGCAACTGGCTGAGGGCGTCGGCATTGAGCATGAACAGAACCTGGCTGGATAAAATTTGAGTGTCGCTGCGGAGTATACCGGTTATGGCGGTATGAGTCAGACCATGTTACGCGGGGTTAATTTCCTGGCCTGATCCATCCGTGATAAGCACTTTATTCCGCCCCTGCTGTTTCACACGGTAAAGCGCCTGATCGGCCTGTCGCAGAATGGTGTCAACGTCGTCACCGGGCTGGCAGAGGTACCCGCCCACGCTAACGGTCACCGGCGTGCCGGTGCGAATGCTGTCCCTTTCGATGGTTTCGCGTATCCGCGCGGCAATCTGGCACAGCGTATCTTCATCGCAGGGCGAGAGCACCACCACGAATTCGTCGCCGCCCCAGCGGCCGGGGTGGTCGTAGGGCCGCACGCCGGCCTTGAGCCACAGTGCCACGCGGCAGAGAATGTCGTCACCGGCCTGATGGCCAAGCTCGTCGTTGATGGCCTTGAAGTGGTCAATGTCCAGCCAGATCAGACCAAAGCCCGTGTTCTGTCGTTTTGCCCGCTGTATTTCTTCATCCAGGGCTTCGTCCAGACCACGGCGGTTCTTCAGCCCGGTAAGGGCGTCAACACGCGCCAGCCTGTTCAGCTCGTCAGTACGTTGCGCAACCTTCCGTTCCAGTTCGCGGGTTGAATGCTCGAGGGTGTCGGTCATTGTCTCGAAATGACTGGCAAGCCGGCCGATCTCGTTGTCCGGTTTTTCCAGGTGCGGAAGCGCAAAGCTGCCACCTCGAACCTTCTCAACCGCACTCTCAAGGCTGACGAGGGGTTTGAGGATGCGCGAACGGATAATCAGATGGAACAGGATCAGGGTGACCAGCAAACTGGTCAGGAACACGGCAACCAGAGGCCATAGGTAACTGCGGGGCAGGAGCGTTTCAAGATCCAGCAGGGTGATCTCGAACCAGCCGATGGCAGGCAGGAAGGCCACGCCAGCCAGGTGTTTTCGGCCGTCCACGGTCACAAAGCTGCTCTCCACGGCACCGGTGGCGCCGCCCCGGTTTTTCAGAAGTTGCAGCATGCCGAGCACCTTCTGCTTGTCTTCCGGGTTATCAAACAGCAGGTCGACGGTGCTTTTCTGGCCTTCGGGTTTGATGATGCTGGCAAAGTCGATGTAGTTGCGGTCGCGGTAGAGCTGTATCGCGCCGTTGTAGTCCACGAACAGGGTGGTGATTCCCTCTTGGTCAATATCCACGATATCTTGCAGGAACGCGTCCAGGTCCAGGCCGGTACCAACCATGCCGACGATGCGATCTTCCTCATCCCGCATTAGCACGTCGATCCAGAGTTTGGTCACACCGAGCTCGGTATCGGGGTTTACGTTCAGATGAAAGTTGCGGCCTTCCTCAATCAGTTGGAAGAACCAGGCATCTTCGGGTTTGTCGGGGTCCAGGATGTAGCGGAACTGATCATTCGCAAATTCGTTGTTGGCATTGTTGTAGTAGTAGCGGCGGGAATCACGGAGGGCGACGAAATAACTGTTGTCGCGGAAATTGCTCCGGAAGCTTTCCATTTCGCGTATGGCGTCGCTTTGTAACGCCTTATCTTCCGGTGAGGTAGCCCAGTTGACCAGCGTGGAGGAGTCGGCCATCTGGCGGGCGAGCCCGATTTCCCGTTCCAGGGATTGCAGCAGGCGGGCGCTGTCATAGCGCACCTGTATTTCGGCAACCTGCTGCCCCCAGCGCTCGATGATGTCGTCTGAAAGCTCACGATACGCGAGCCAGGAGGCGACTGAGGCGATGATCATCAGAGCCGCTGCCAGGCCCAGTAGTCGGGTTTTCAGGCTCAAAAGCTTTCCTTATGCACAGTCTGGATCTATCTGGAAGGTATGATAGAGCAGGCATGGCAAAGTGTGTAGGAAAACTAGTTGTGTTCTGCGAAGACTTTGGTCTGGCCGCTGTCGTTGAACATCAACACCTGATAGTGGTCCTTGCGATCCCCCACTTCCATGCCGGGTGAGCCAGCCGGCATGCCGGGCACCGACAGACCCTTTGCTTTCGGGGCCTGGGCGATCAACCGGTGAATGTCGTTGGCGGGCACATGACCTTCAATCACATAGTCGCCAACAAACGCGGTGTGGCAACTGGCGAGTGACGGTGTCAGGCCGGCGTCGATCTTTATCGGATTCAGGTTATTGGTTTCAGTGACTTCCACCTTGAAACCGTTTTCCTTCAGGTGGTCCACCCAATCCGTGCAGCAACCGCAGGTCGGTGACTTGTAGACATGGATGTCTTTCAGCCCGTCTTCGGCCTGTAACTGACCGTTCAAGCCGACGGTTGCGACGAGGCCAAGGGCCAACAGTTGTTTTTTCATGATGTTACCTCAATGATGATGGCTGTGATCGTGGTTTGGTTCTCCGCCGCCAGAGGGTGACAACCAGAACCACCAGACGATGGCGGCCATCAGGATCAGTCCTCCGGCATTGACCAGAAGTGCGTTCATTGGTTCCCCTCCTTGCCTGCGTTACTGGTGGTTTTGAACAGTCGCAGCCGGTTGGCGTTGGTAACGACCGTGACCGAGGACAGCGACATCGCGGCGCCGGCCAGTATTGGGCTCATCAGAATCCCCCACAGTGGGTAAAGCAGTCCGGCCGCGACGGGTATGCCCAACGAATTGTAGGCAAAGGCGCCGAACAGGTTCTGATGGATGTTGCGTACCGTGGCCCGGGATATCTCAATGGCGTCGGCAACGCCGTGGAGAGAGCCCCGCATCAGCGTAATACCGGCGCTTTCAATGGCGACATCGGTGCCGGTGCCAATGGCAAAGCCAACGTCCGCCGCTGCAAGGGCAGGCGCATCGTTGATGCCGTCGCCTACCATTGCCACGGTATAACCTTTGCCCCGCATCTCGCTGACGATGGTGGCCTTGTCTTCCGGCAGAACTTCAGCGCGGTAATCGTCGATCCCGGTTTTCTCGGCGATGGCCCTGGCGGTGCCGTCGACGTCGCCGGTCACCATCATCACCCGGATGCCGGCGTCGTGCAGTCGCCGTATGGCGGCTTCCGAATCCTGTTTCACCGCATCGGCAACGCCGACCACCCCCAGGGCTTGATTGCCCAGGGCCAGGAACAGTGGGGTTCCGGCCTCGGCGGTGATGGCATTGGCCTCCTCCTGCAGTTCGGCCAGATCAATGTTCTCGCTCTCCAGCCAGCGGCGGTTGCCCAGGCGCGCGGTTTGTCCATCCAGCTCGCCCTGCACGCCTTTGCCGTTGAGGGCTTCGAAGCGGGTGACATTGTCCGGCGTTGCCCCTTGGTCCTTCGCCTTCGCCATAATGGCTTCGGCCAACGGGTGCTCCGAGTGTTGTTCCAGACCGGCGGCCAGGGCCAGCAACCTGCGGGTATCGCCGTCGGTGGCATGAAAACGGGTGACGGCCGGGTGCCCCTCGGTAATGGTGCCAGTCTTGTCCAGGATCACCAGATCCAGCTTGCCGGCCGTCTGCAGGGCGTCCCCCTGGCGAATCAGTGCGCCGTATTCGGCCGCCTTGCCGACGCCCACCATCACTGACATAGGCGTGGCAAGCCCAAGGGCACAGGGGCAGGCGATGATCAGAACTGTTGTCGCGGCCACCATCATGTGAACCACGGCCGGTTCCGGCCCGACGTTGTACCAGACCAGTGCCGATACCACGGCAATCAGCATCACGCTGGGTACGAAAATCGAGGAAATCCTGTCTGCCAGGCGGCCGATAGCGGGCTTGGAGCCCTGGGCCTTTTTCACCAGACGGATGATTTGTGCGAGGGCAGTTTCGCTGCCCACGCGGGTGGCCTTGTAGATAATGGAGCCGTGGGTGTTGATGGTGCCGGCGGACACTTCGTCGCCTTCGCCCTTGCTGACAGGCATGGGCTCGCCGGTGAGCATGCTTTCGTCAACGCGGGTGCTGCCTTCGGTAATCTCCCCGTCCACCGGGAGTTTTTCACCCGGACGAACGCGGATGTGATCACCCGCCCGAACCTGCTCCACCGGCAGGTCTTGCTCCTCGCCATCACGGATTACGCGTGCGGTTTTGGCGCGCAGATCCAACAGCCGGCGCACGGCTTCCGAGGTCTTGCCCTTGGCGCGAAGCTCCAGTGCCTGCCCCAGATTGATCAGGCCGATAATCATCGCTGACGCCTCAAAATACACGTGCCGTGCCATTTCCGGCAGTGCATCCGGGATGCTGGCTACCGTCATGGAATAGACCCAGGCAGTGCCGGTCCCCAAGGCGATCAGCGTATCCATGTTGGCATTGTGGTGCCGGAACGCTTTCCACGCTCCGGAGAAAAAGTGACCACCGGTGACAGCCATGACGCCCAGGGTGACCACGCCAAGGGTCAGCCAGATCGGTTGGTTCTCGCTGGTCACCATCATGGTGCCGAAACCCATGCCCCAGATCATCAGGCCGAGACCGAGTCCCAGACTGACAGCCATCTTCACCAGCAGGGTCTTGTACTGCTTACGATCCTCCTCCTGCTTGCGGTCGTCCGCCGCGTCAGGGTCTTCGATTTGGCTGGCTCCATAGCCGGAGCTTTCCACCGCCCTGATCAGAGCCTGAGGGTCAGCATGCCCGGTCGCTGTGGCAGTTCGGTCGGCCAGGTTCATGTGAGCGCCGGTGATGCCGTCCACCGACTTCAGGGCGCTCTCAATCGTATTCACGCAGGAGGCACAGTTGGCGCCGGTAACGGCCAGTTGAATCTGGCCGTCGTTCAAATCGGTTTTCTCATTCATCGAGCCTTACTCCTTCCAACCGTCGTCCGGCAGGGATTCATCCCAATGTTCAATCAGCCTGCAAATCGTGTGTCCGTCCGGTGTGCCGTCCGGCATATCCTGCCAGGCGGACAGCGCGGCGGTCATACGACTACGCAGTTGCTGTAACTCGGCAATCTCACGCTCCACTTCCACCAGCCGCTGCTGGAACACGTCCCGCACCATCGGGCAGGGTGAATGATGATCATCTGCCTGCTCCAGAATCTGTCGTATTTCCGGCAGTGAAAATCCGAGTTGCCGGGCTTTGCGGGCAAATCGTAACCGCCGCAGGTCTTCAGAATCGTATTGCTGGTAGTTGTTGTCCGGGTTCCGCGTGGGCTTCAGCAACCCCTCACGGGTATAAAACCGAACGGTGTCCGGGTTAACCCCGGCGCCAATAGCGATTTCTTTGACTTTCATAACGTTGCCGGCCATTCCGAACGTCGAACAAGTGAGTGGAAGGTATCTGTTTCCAAAACTGTGCGGAGCCATGGATGGCGGAGCCCAAGCGTCACATGGATGTGCCGCAGGAGCGTGTTTTGGAAACAGATACCTTTCAATCACGAACAGGCACCCAATGTCGGGTACCACCAGGCATTGCATTAGGAATAGACTAAAACCTATGAGCTACTCACAGGTCAAAGGTTTTTCAGGAAGAGTTTTTAGCGCGCAGGAAAGTGCCACAGGCTTTGCACTGGTCCGGGGCCATCAGCTTGGCCTGCCAGCCAATCTTCTGCCGACAGGCGGGACATGCAAGACGCAGTTGCAGAATGATAATGGGGGTAACTAAAGCGGCAATCAGAAGTCCCAGCGGCCCCCAGCTGTCGCCACTGGACAGCCCGAGCTGGCTGCTGAAGACCAGAACAATGACCAGCGAGAAGAACGCGAAAATAAAGTAACGCTTGTTCCAGGCTTCCCACCGTCGCAGACGGACATCCTGTTCCGCCGTCAGATACTTTGAACTCATGAGGCCACACCTTGAAAATGAATACGGCAATAGTGGTGAATTGCGGCACTCATTTCAATCAGCTACCAACCGGCGTGTCGATATCCAGCAAACCAGCGCTCAGCGCTCGCTCCAGTTCACCTGCCGGAATCGGGCGGCTGATCAGGTAACCCTGAATCAGATCGCAGCGGTGATTCTTGAGGAAAGTCAGCTGCTCATGGGTTTCCACGCCCTCCGCCACCACCTGGATGCCCAGGTTATGGGCCAGGTTAATCACCGCGCGGGTAATCACTGCGTCGTCGTGGCGCTCGGTAACGTCGGTAATGAAGGAGCGGTCGATCTTCAGCAGGTCCACTGGGAAATCCCGCAGGTAACCCAGCGAAGAGTAACCCACGCCGAAGTCATCAATGGCCAGGTGCATGCCCAGCTTGTGTAGCTTGGTCAGCTGGTTCAGGTTGTGCTCGATATTCTGGATGAAGATCTCTTCGGTCAGCTCCACCTCCAGCCGGCTCGCGGGAACGCCATTGCTTTCCAGCGCTTCCTGGATATGGTCGACAATGCTTTCGTCATCCAGTTCGCGCCCAGAGAGATTCACCGCAATGCGCAGATGGGAGTAGGGGCCTTTCTGCCATTTCGCCAGTTGCCGACAGGCGGCCATGACCACCCAGCGACCAATGTCGGTAATGCGGCCGCTTTCCTCCGCCAGGGGAATGAAGTCCACTGGTGGCAACAGGCCACGGCGAGGATGCTGCCAGCGTATCAAAGCCTCCACGCTGTTGATGGACGAGTCGTTGAGATCCAGTTGCGGTTGGAAATAGAGCACGAACTCGTCGTTGGCCAGCGCGTGGTTAAGATCCTTGTCCAATTCCAGGCGCATGACCTCCCGGTCCTGCATGCCCTCGGTGTAGAACTGATAGGTGTTGCGGCCCTGTTCCTTGGCGCGGTAGAGCGCCACATCGGCATTGCGCAGCAAGGTATCGGCATCCAGGCCGCTTTGAGGATAGACAGCCACGCCCATAGTGGCAGTGATACTATGTTCCTCACCCTGCACGGCAAACGGCTCTTCGAAGCATTGCTTGATCTGGCCCAGCAGATTGATTACATCATCAATGTTTTCAACATGCTGCTGGCACACCATGAACTCATCGCCGCCGGAATAGGCCACCATCACTTTTTCGTCGCTCAGGGCATTCAGGCGTTCAGCGACTTTGATGAGCAGTTCGTCGCCGAATTGATGGCCGAGAGAATCGTTGAGCGTCTGGAACCGGTCCAGGTCGATCATCACCAGCGCTGCCTGGCGCATCTGACGGTCGGCGATGCTTAGGGTGTGCGCCATGTCTTCCATGAAAAAACGACGATTGGCGAGGCCGGTCAGCGCATCTGTGGTTTCCAGGCGAGCGAGATCTTTTTGCACCGCCTGACGTTGGCTGATTTCCGCATCCAGCTCCCGGCGGGTTTTCAGCAGTGCATGGTTGCGCTTGAGAGTCAGCTGCACCAGGAGTGTGGTAAGGCTGGTCAGCAGGCCCATGAACAGCATGACGATGAAGGTCACAAATGGCCAGCGGCTGCGTTGTTCCTCGACCCACGAGATGGAGGGGGTTACCGCCAGTGTCCAATCAAGTGTTGGCAGGTCAACATCCAGGGTGCGGGAAAACCTGGAGTCTGTTTCCATGGAATCGTTAAGCACATAGGCGGGTTCGCCTTTTTCCCGGATTTCGATGTGGAAGGAGGTCAGGGCGCGGTTGGAAAGCATGTAATTAGCCAGGGTTTCCATCCGGAACACACCGGCAATAAAGCCGTTGTTGGCGTTGCCGGTGAATATGGGCGCGTAGATGACCATACCCTTGCCACCCTGCTTCAGGTTCACAATGCCGGAGATATCGAGGTTCCCCGTGGTCTGTGCCTCAAGCAGTGATGCCCGTCGTTCCGGGGAGAAGGCCACATTGAAACCAATGGCGTCTTCGTTACCTTCGATCGGCACCATCCAGCGGATGACATAATCGCGGTCAATCCACTCGATCGCCTGGTAGACGCCAAAATCTGACAGGTATCGGCGGGCGTCTTGCTCCCAGATCTCTTTTGGCGTGTCCGGTAGGGCTTCAAATCGTTTCGCCATGCGGCTGATGGAGTTTGCGTGAACACGGAATTCCCGCTCCAGCCGCTTTGCCATGGAACTGGCTTCGCTGCCAAGATTGGACTGGATTTGGGTGTGGTCCTGTTTTTCGATGCCGTACTGCAAAACCAGGGCGATTCCCAGAAACACCAGGAAAATCAGTGCCGGAAATGCCGGGTTCAGCAGTCCCCTCACGAACAGGGTTAGCGCCGATGCAGGTTTGTCCACAAAATGCTCCGGTTGATGAGGTGAGTGACTAACATATCGGCCGTATTCATCTAATTATGAGGGATAAACGCTATGATCTGTTACCAATTGCTGAATCCTTCCCTTCAGTGAAATTCCGAAAGCGCCATCCGGCAACGGATGGTGAATCGCTTGCTGCTCTTCGGTTGTCGGGTTTGCCAGGTCAACGATTCGGGGAGGGACCGGCTTTTTGTTGGCATCCATCAGTATCTCAATCCTGGGTTTGAGTTTTTTACCCGGGTGCACGGTCACGATAAGGGCCACTTCCCCGCTGTTGAGCTCCACCAGTGTTCCAGGTGGATAAATGCCCACCATGCGAATAAAGGCTTCTACCATGTCAGCATCGAACTGCCGGCCGCGATTGCGGTATAGAACGCGGATGGCGTCAGATGCCGGAATTCCGTCGCGGTAGCAGCGGTCACTGGTCATGGCATCGAACGCGTCAACGATGGAGACCAGTCTGGCAAAGCGGCTGATCTGCCATTCCTCCAGTTGTTGCGGATAGCCGCGGCCATCCAGACGCTCATGGTGGTGACGGGTCACGTCCCCGATAATCGGATCCAGCTTCGGGTCAGAGCTCAGCAGCTCATAGCCGAACGTCGTGTGCTGTTGCATGATCGCATATTCAGCCGGGCTCAGAGCGCCAGGTTTATTAAGAATTTCGTCAGGAACCTTAAGCTTGCCCAGGTCGTGAAGCAGTCCGCACATACC
>NZ_LSMM01000039.1:0-52387 GCF_001566815.1 Marinobacter sp. Hex_13 | reverse complement strand
AGGGGTTGCTGCAGAAATCTCATCCTTTAGTACCGGCAGATTCCTACTTTCTGAATATTCCTGAGACTTTTTCCCTTCTCTAAGCTGGAAGCACAACAACAAACCGGAGAACTTCATGTCTCTTTTGTTCAGGACTGCAACCGCAATGCTGGCAGCTATCCTCAGCACCGCCCCGGTGAAAGCAGATTCTCTTGAGGTACGTATAGGGTACGTGCAATGGCTTCCGGACCAGGGCCCGGTTCTGTCCAACGTACTCCCTGAACCGGAAGACGCCGGCCTGAAAGGCGCGGAGTTGGGCATGCAGGACAACAGCACCACCGGGAAGTTTCTCGGGCAAACCTACACCCTGGAAAGCAGGGTTGCCGAGTCGGAAGCTGAAGCGGTGGCCGCCTTCGACCAACTGCGCGCGTCCGGTATCGAACTGTTCGTGGTGAACGCTCCGGCACAGACATTGAAGAGAATGACCGCAACGTCGGGCGCGGACACACTTCTGTTCAATGCCGGTTCAAAAGCGGACGAGCTTCGAACCATCGAATGCAACGCCAACCTGCTCCACACCATGCCCAGCTACGCCATGCTGACGGACGCACTGGCACAGTGGCTGAACCAACGGCGCTGGAACGAGATTTTCTTGATTACCGGGCCCACTGACGACGACAAAGGCTGGGCCAATGCCTTTCGCAGATCTGCCAAGCGCTTCGGTTTGGAAGTTATTGAAGACAAACCATGGACCTTTGACGCCGACCTTCGCCGCACCGCCTCCAGGGAACTGCCGTTGTTTACCCAGGCCAGCGATTACGATGCCGTTGTGGTGGCCGATGTTCGAGGCGATTTTGGCGAGTACGTGCCTTTTAATACATGGCTGCCGCGACCTGTCGTCGGCACTCAGGGAATGTCTCCCGTCACCTGGCACCGGGTGGTAGAAAGCTGGGGCGCCGCTCAACTGCAAAGCCGCTTCCGTGATCTGGCTGGCCGCGACATGAACGGCGAGGACTATGCCACTTGGGCAGCCATTCGCTCCATCGGTACAGCCGTCACTGACTTGGGTGACGCAAGCCCCAACGCAATCCGAAATTTCCTGTTCAGCGACAAATTCCAGCTTGCCGCCTTCAAGGGCCGCAAGCTGACTTATCGC
The DNA here is from genome assembly GCF_001566815.1 of Marinobacter sp. Hex_13. Taxonomy (NCBI): domain Bacteria; kingdom Pseudomonadati; phylum Pseudomonadota; class Gammaproteobacteria; order Pseudomonadales; family Marinobacteraceae; genus Marinobacter; species Marinobacter sp. Hex_13. Next base: position 51,252 of record NZ_LSMM01000039.1, on the reverse strand, counting down.
GGTTGGAACGGCCAACTTCGACAGCCAATTCCCCTGATTCATCCACGGGGACTGGTTGCCAGGGCACCGTTCGAGGGGTTTCTGCATCCCAACACGAACATGGACACGCTCGGTTTCGACGAACCCGAGAGCAACTGTCGCATAAACGGCTGACCGCTCTGGCGGAAGCTTTCCATAACAAGAAGGAGTTACATCATGAAGTCTCTGCTCAAGCACACCGCTCTGGCCGCTATAGTCGGCCTGTCGACACCGGCCATGGCCAGCCTTGCCTACGTGTCCAACGAAAAAGACAACACCCTTTCCATCATCGACACCGAGACTCAGGAAGTTGTTGAGACCATTGATGTGGGCCAGCGGCCACGGGGCATCCTGTTGTCCAAGGACCACACCAAGCTTTATATCTGCGCCAGTGACGACGATACTGTGCAGGTGCTGGATCTGGCGACCCGCAAGATCGTCGACACCCTGCCCTCCGGTGAAGATCCCGAACAGTTCTCACTTCACCCGAACAACAAGCATCTGTACATCGCCAACGAGGACGACGCCATCGTCACAGTGGTGGATGTGGACACAAAAGACGTCCTGGCCCAGATTGACGTCGGTATAGAGCCGGAAGGCATGGCTGTAAGCCCGAACGGAAAATGGGCGGTCAACACCAGTGAAACCACCAGCATGCTGCACTGGATCAACACCGAGACTTTTGAGATTGAAAAGAACATCGTTGTCGGGCAACGCCCCCGCCACGTGGAATTCAGCAAAGACAGCAAGATTGCCTGGGCTTCGGCGGAAATCGGCGGCACCGTGCACATCATCGATGTGGACAATCTGGAGCAGATCCATGAGATGTCGTTCAAGGTTCCTGGCGTGAATCAGGACCGCGTTCAGCCCGTCGGTATCGAGCTGACCTCCGATGGCAAATACGCCTTCGTAGCGCTCGGCCCATCAAATCATGTTGCAGTCGTCGATGCCCAGACTTATGAAGTGTTGGATTATCTACTGGTGGGCAGTCGGGTATGGCAACTGGATCTCGATAAGGATGAGAAACATCTCTATACCACCAACGGCGTTTCAGGAGACGTTTCGGTGATCGATGTCGAAGACCTGAAGGTGATCAAATCCATCAAGGTCGGCCGCTACCCCTGGGGTGTGGTCATTGATCCGTCCTCATAACACCAGCATGACCATTGAAGCCAGCCATATCAGCTTTCGCTACGGCGACAAGCCCGTGCTCAAAGAGGTCAGCTTCGCGCTGACCTCTGGCCGTTTCCACGCTCTTCTGGGCCCCAATGGCGCCGGCAAGTCCACACTGTTTGGTTTGTTAACCCGGCTTCTGGCGCTCCAACAAGGCGAACTACTGCTGGCCGGTCAATCGTTGAAAAAACAGCCATCCGAGGCCATGCGCCAGATTGGTGTGGTGTTCCAGCAGAACGCTCTGGATCTTGATTTGACCGTGCGCCAGAACCTGCAGTATCACGCCGCGCTGCACGGACTATCTCGCAAAGACGCCCGAACGAGGGGTGATCGCGAGCTGGCTCGTTTTGAACTGCTGGAGCGCGCCAACGAACCCGTGCGCAAGCTCAATGGCGGCCACCGTCGGCGTGTGGAAATTGCCCGGGCCTTGCTTCATGAGCCCTCTCTGTTGCTGCTTGATGAGCCCACTGTCGGCCTGGATGTGGCAAGTCGCAGAGCGCTCAACGAACATGTTCGCATTCTGTGCGACGAGGCCGGCCTGACTGTGCTGTGGGCGACGCACCTGATCGAGGAGGTGCAACAGGATGACCGGGTGTTGATCCTGCACCAGGGGAAACTGCTGGCCGATGGCTCCGGCCAGGACATTTGCGAAGCCGAGGGCACCCGGAACCTGGCGGAAACGTTTCACTCGCTGACGGGGGCAGGATAATCATGAAAGCGGCCCATTACTGGCACTGTTTTGTCGGCATCCAGACGCGGGAGTGGTTGCGATTCTGGCAACAACGCACTCGCTTCGCCAGTGCCCTGGTCCGGCCGCTTCTGTGGCTTGTGGTGTTTGCCGCCGGCTTCCGGGCCGTGCTGGGCATCTCCATTATTCCGCCCTACCAGACCTACATCACCTACGAGACCTACATCGCCCCCGGGCTGTGCGGGATGATCATCCTGTTCAATAGCATGCAGGGTGCTCTTTCCATGGTGTATGACAGGGAACTGGGCAGTATGCGGGTGTTATTGATGAGCCCTTTGCCCCGGCCGTTCCTGCTGGTAACCAAGTTGCTGTCGATGGGCGTAGTGTCGGTCGGGCAGGTGTATGTTTTTCTGCTTCTGGCCCTGCTGGTGGATGTGGAGCCACCATTGTGGGGCTATCTGGCCGTCTTGCCAGCCTTGATACTAACCAGCCTGATGCTGGGAGCACTGGGCTTGCTGATTGCCACCTGGATCAAGCAGCTGGAAAACTTTGCGGGGGTGATGAACTTTGTCATTTTCCCGATGTTCTTCATGTCCTCGGCGCTGTACCCACTTTGGAAAATGAACGAAGCCAGCCCCTGGCTGTACTGGGTTTGCCAGTTCAATCCGTTCACCCACGCGGTGGAAGCGATCCGGTTTTCGCTGTATCTGGAGTGGAACCCCGCCGCCTTCGGCATTACCGCCGGTGTAACGGTCGTGCTGGCGCTTTTGGCAACGGCGGGGTTTCGTCCTCAGAGGACGAAGATACTGGGGACAAAGCCCGCCTGACCGAGAGGCGTTCGGCAGGCAGGATACCGGCTTACCAACCTTCCGTTGGTATGCCGTGTTCTTGGAGGTAGTCGCCGTGCCGTTTTAGATAGCCTTTCGTGCGTTCCGTGAAGTCAGAAGGATCACCGTAGCCCTCTGATGCCTGCATACGCATCACTTCGATCTCGTTGCCGATCTGGTTCATGATCCAGACCACTACGGTGCCTCCAGGAGCTAAGCCTATGGCCATCGTATGACGAGGCCCCGACCGCACATCCACCTGGGTTTTGTAGCTCGCGGGCTCCCGCATACGATCTTGTAGGTCCGGCGGCACCTTGATCAATTTGGCGTAGTACTTCTGCTCAGCAAAGGAGAACCAGTGAATAAAGATCAGCTCGGGGAAGGGCTCAAGTCCGTGGTGCGAACCACTGGGGCCGTTCGGGCCTTTCCAACAACAGGTAGCATAGCCGACAGGTGCACGCCAACTCCGTTCCCCGGTCTTCTCAAGGAACATATTCACACCCCATATATCATAGTGTTCGGGAGCTACAACTTTTATACTCCAAGGGATATCTTCTTCAGTCGAGGTAGCGCAGCCACTCGCCAGTAGTGCTACGACTGCAATACTCACTATCCATGCCTTACGAATCATCATTCTCCCTCCTTTTGGGGATACACAAGGCGCTCTCCAGAAGGTGCAGGTTCATGCGGAAAGATAACGCCCAGCTTCGCCGGAAATCCCGCTATCTGGGACTCAATGCTGTTGTAGTTTGCCGAATAATGGATGTAGCGCTGAAGCAATAACTCCAAGTCCCTTGACTCAAGTGAAGGTTCGTCTTTGCCCTGAACAACCTGCGCCAGAATTTGTTGCAGAACAGGTTCCAGTTCACCCGGCACCGATACAGTCTCGTCAGTGGGATCAATTTCACCTAGAGGTAACTCCTTCTCGACCGCCAAACGATGCATCAAACGTAAAGCCACTCTCGAATACTCGCCGCGCACCTGACGCAACATCCGCAACACCAGTTCTAACCGACCATCCGGTGCCGGATGGTCGTAGCCTTGGGCGACAATTTCCAGACGAGCAGGTCCTTCTGAGCCCAGATTCTGCGGCCAAGCCTGCAATTGATCCGACTGACGTACCGGCAAACTATAGGAACCAATCCAGCCTTGGGCTGCCACCTGATGCCGTTGAGCATCAAGGTTATCCCACTGTGCAGTCTTCTCCGGCCACTGCAGTCGGTTTTGGGGCACTTGCAGCATCGGACTCAGGAGAGCCTCTTCCCGCTGGCTGTCGCCATACCCACCTCCTATGTCGGAGTGGACACCCGGCAGGGTGATCTCCCGAAAGTTGGCTGGGAGGGAGCCGTCTCGGCTTCTTACACTGTTAAGCGCGAAGTTTTTACGATGCTCATGGGCCGCAGTTAGATGCACCACTTGGCCAACCTTGGCTGGCTCCAGATAGAGCTTCACGGGATAATTTCGGTCGTTGTAAGCCGACAGGTCACCAGACGCTGGGTTGACGATGGCGGCGACAGAGTCGAACAGTCCTACGAAGCGGATATCCACCTGCGCCGGCCAGAGGATACCATTCTCTACAAACAGCCTTGCCAGCAGGCCGTTTGTTCCCTGATTGATCTCGTGGACCGCGTGGCGGGCCGCCGCTGCTCCTCGGCTGAAGCCGAAAAGATCGAGGGTCAATCTGTCGATGGTTTGTCCTCTCAAGTCTTCTTTCACTCGCAACGCCAGTCTTGAAAAGGCGTAGTCGACTTGCTGAATGACTCCGGCTTCCCCCATACCTGTGGCGGCGCCGTACCATTTATCGTCATCCGCTGTCTTTGTGCCCGCGCCAGGGGCGTAGACCTGCCGCCGATAGATTATCTTTTGCTCGGACTCCACTTTACCTTCTAAATATAGATCTCGCAGTTTCGCCACATTGGTAACCGCATTGCCATAACTGCCACCCATCAACATCGACAGCCGCCACTCACACTCCTCCCGACTGATCTCATCGTTTTCATAGGGAATCAAACAATCCCGTTCCAGTTGCTCGGCAAACGAGCGGGCATTGGCAGCGTTGTTCATGGTGCCGTCGGTAAATATCCCAACTTCCAGATGTACTTTGGGCGGATCGGCAAAGGCGTCCTCGGCCGCCTTTGCCGCCGAAACATTCAGCGGTGCCACCAAAGCGGCTGCTCCCAGCGGCAGGCTCAATCGATGATCTTCCGCCCCGTCTTGCGACTCACGCTCAGATCTCCGCCATTGACGATAATTCGCCGAGAACAACCCTACACCCAACCCGCCTATACCCTGGGGGTGATACTGGCGCAGCTGTTCAGGAGTAATGTCGCAGGCATTCAGCTCTGCTACGCCTTTTTGAATGGCATAAGGTAAGTTCATTCCGCCACTGCGTAACCGCCAGCGTCCTCCCGCGGGCAGGCTGTCGTCTGGCAGCCAGCTCACGACGGGAGAAAGGGGCCGTCCGGACCCGGTATAGACAAGCATCAGCCTATTATCGCTGACTGCCCGGCAGACGGTTTCGGTCAGATGATGGCCGCTGCGGGTTTGGGGCCCGAACGCCGATTCCATGCGAGCGCGGACACTGCCATCGTCCTGGATAAGACGCCTAGCCCTATTGGTCGCGATAAAGGGGGATTCAATGCGGGGAAGGTGGTAGGCCTTCAGGTCCCATACCGGGACCAGGTCCATAAAGCCCATCGTCAGCACTCCTTGTTGACGGTAAAAGACAAGCTGGCCATGTTAGCCGATGTTTCACGAAGGCAACAATTCGAGTGTCACGTTTTTTCACTAAACCAGGTCCACGCCCTCCGAGTCTCGCAACTTCCCAAGAAGATCGCTGATCAAACTGGGCTCGCCAATGGCATCGTCCCATTGCAGCTGCGCCGGACTACCATCCAGATACCATAGCCGGTTCGCCAGAGTCTCGGCATCGCGCCCATCATGGGTTACGCAAATCATGGCCATGCTGGCGTTGGCGCCCAGGATTCCGGCAATCAGTGTTTTCAGTTCACCCGCCATTACCGGATCAAGAGATGCGAAGGGTTCATCCAATAGCAACAGGTCCGGTTCAACCGCCAGGCAACGTGCGAGTGCGGCTCGTCGAGCCATGCCGATGGAAAGCTGGTCCGGCAGGTAGTGACCGTATCCGGCAAGGCCCACCTGGCCCAGAACGATTTCAGCCTCCTCATCACTCGCCCCTACAAGCTTGAGGTTGGCGTTCAGGGTTCGCCAGGGCAGCAATCGATGCTCCTGGAACAGGTAGCCAATCCGCAGCGTGTCACAGCCAACAATGGCATCCGACGGGAGTGCCTTGTCGAGCCCGGCGATAGCGTTCAACAGGGTGGTTTTGCCAATACCGGATGGCCCTAACAGGCAGATATGATCGCCCCGCTCAATGGTGGCGAAAACCTCGCCCAACACGGGTTTGCCAAAACTGCGGCCGGCTATTCGTAGTTCAAGCATGGGCCACCTCCGGCTGACGCCAGCGGCTGGACCGGCGTTCAAGGGGCTGCAGGATGGCCAGCTCGATGAGTTGTACAACGGCTATAAAGGCCAGGCTGTAAGCGAGGATGGCAGCCACATCGAACACCTGAAAGGCCATGTGTAACTGGAATCCGATACCACTGGAACGCCCCAACAGTTCGACCACCAGCACGATTTTCCAGATTAGAGCCAAGCCACCACGCGTAGCCGCCATCAGATAGGGAAACAGTTGTGGTACCCAGACCTCACGAAACCGTTGCCAGCGGGTGAACTCGTAGACGGTAGCCATGTCCTCGAGCCGGTAATCCAGGCTCCGCGCGCCTTCCCGAACAGTCACCGCCACATTGGGGACCTTGTTGATCACCACCGCCATCACCGCGGCCACTTCCACCAGGCCAAACCAGACATACATCAGGATGATGGTTACCAGCGCGGGCAGATTGAGAAGCAGGACCAACAAAGGATCGAACAGCGCATTGGTGGTTTGGGAGCGCCCCATCACAATGCCAATCCCGGTACCAAGCAGCATGGCCAATGCAAAGGCCACCACCACACGCGCTAGTGTGGCACCAAGGTGGTGCCATAGGGCTCCGGATTCGGATTCCTGCATCAGGGAATCTAAAACGTCGAGGGGAGACGGCAGCAAGGGGGACTTGATCACCCAAGCAACCGCCGCCCAGAAAAAGACAAGAGACGGCAACACCACCCAGTAACTCCAGGCCGGAGGGCGGCCAGAGAAGGCTCTCACAGCTGGCCCCGGTGGAACAGGTCGGTGGGCATACGATTGTCAGGATTGGCACCAGTGAGCGCCAGCAGACGATGCAGGCCCGCAATGCGCTGGTCCGTTAGCGGTAATGGTACGCCTGCCACAAACCCTTTCCGCAGCGATTGAAATACAGCGTCGTCAGGCTCACCCATCAGTGGCCGCAGGCGTTGCCAGAACCTTTCGCTATCCGAGAGCTCGTTCTTGGCCTGCTGCAACGATCTGGCAAAACGGTTCATCAACGCGCGATGGTCTTCCGCCCAATCAGCCGGAAAAACATACCCCAGAACCGGCAAGTTCCGGTCGAGATTAATGGCGACAAGAAGATCCGACATTCTGAACGCCGAACGCCAGCCGCCCTCACCTCTCAGGCGTGCGGCAAAATGCCAGTAGGTGACGATGGCATCCACCTGGCCCCGCCTCAGGGCCTGACTCAGCAGCGGCGGAGCGGCAAACTGCACATCGGCGGATGCCGCAAGATTGATCCCTCGCTGTTCCGCAACCTTTTGCAACAGTACCCAGCCCTTGCCGTCCGGCCCGCCTGCAACGCCGATACGCTTGCCGGCCAGATCGGCCACGGCGCATATATCGGAGTCTTCAGCCACCACGATATCGCCAATCTGGGATGAAAACGGTACGTAAAGATAGGGCGCCCCGTCCTCAAAACGGGCCTGAGCCCAATGCAGGTCGGCTACAGCCCCGTTGACGGAACCACTGGTTACCGCCAGTCGGGACGCGGGCAGGTTGGCCACCAGCGTGAGATCCAATTGGTAGCCGTTCTTCCGATCCAGCCCCTGGTGGACTATGTGGTCCAACTCCCAGTGAGCGGTGCCGAACTGCAACACACTGACGGACAACACGGGCAACGGTTGATTATCGCGGGCATGAGCCGCCCCGGGTTGCGCAAAAACCAACCACAGGATGACCATAGCCATCCAGGCAGCGCGGACAGCAGCACCGGGAAACACAGGATCAGGCATTGTTATGGTTTGTTGACTCATCCCTCCACGATACGAAGCCCGCCGGCCGGCAAGAATAGTACTTTGGTGCCTGTTTTTTGGTGCGATGGTCGCATTCAACCCGGGGCGCGGATAGCGTGTAATGCAATCATCACAATAATAAACAGAGGATCACACCCCACTTGGGAGATCCCCTGTCCCAGGAGGCCGCCATGCTGAATGAGCCCGATGCCGCACTCTCTCCCGAAAAGCGCTATGATGTTTCGGAAACCATCCCTGATAATGACAACAAACCGGTGGATCCACCCATGGAGCCAACCTACAAAATATTGATTGCCGACGACCACCCGCTGTTTCGTGAGGCCATCAGCAGCGTGATATCGACCGGTTTTAGCGGTAGTCAGATCATTGAAACCGCCGACCTGGACAGCGCCCTGGACATTACCCGCGAAAACGATGATCTGGATCTGATTCTGCTGGATCTGAATATGCCGGGAATGCACGGCTTGAACGGTCTGATTACCTTGCGGAACGAAGCGCCAACCATCCCGGTAGTCATTGTATCGGCGGAGGAAGACAAACAGGTGGTGTTGCAGGCCATTACCTACGGTGCCTGCGGTTTCATCACCAAGTCCTCTCCCCGCGCCCAGATGACGGAGGCCATCCAGCAGATCCTCAACGGCAATGTCTACCTGCCTTCAGACATCATCCGAACCGGCAAGGAAAACACCCATCGCCGCAGCCGGCATGAGGACAACCCGATTTCACCAGAGCTGCTGAACTCCCTGACCCGCCGCCAGTTGTTGGTACTGGAGCGCATGTCCAAGGGGGAATCCAACAAGCAGATCGCGTACAACCTGAACATCGCAGAGACCACGGTTAAAGCCCATGTCTCGGCGATTCTTCGCAAGCTGGGGGTTCACAACCGGGTGCAGGCGATTCTGTCGGCCAGCGACGTGGATTTCAGTCAGTACCTGAAACGGTAGGAGATCACCCTCTCAAAAGGTGGTTCAGCGCACTGCGCAACTTCAACGGCTTCACAGGCTTGTTCATTAACACGTGCCCCAGCTCGCGGATGTGCTGCTTCAACTCGTTGGTGTAATTGGCGGTAATCATGACCACCGGAGCCGGGCGCTGGCGGCGGCCATTGATCTCGGCCACCACATCTACTCCATTCTCGTCGTTGTCCAGATGATAATCCGCCAGAATAAGGTCCACGGGGCACTTGGCCGGATCCACCTGCCGCTCAAGATCTTCCAGAGAAACCGCGGAAACCACCTGGCAATCCCAGCCTTCCAGCAACGTCTGCATGCCCTGGCAGATAGCGTGGTCGTTATCGATCACCCAGATCCTGGCGCCACCCAGTCCCCCATGGTTCGACACCACGCGGTCATCATCTGCTGTCGGCCGTTTGGGCAACAACTGCCCGACCGGCACTTTTACACTGAATACCGAGCCTTTGCCCTGTATCGAGGATACCGTCACCTCGTGACCCAGCATGCGGGAAATCTTGTCGACGATCGCCAACCCCAGCCCAAGGCCCTTGTCCGGCTGCGAGCCAGCGGGGCGAATGCGCTTGAACTCCTGGAAAATCTCGGTCAGCTTGTCCTCCGGAATACCAGGGCCGGTGTCCCACACCTGCAGCAATACATGCTCCCGATGCCGGCGGCACCCCAGCAGAATGCGCCCGGTGCCGGTATAACGAATGGCATTGGTGAGGAAGTTGCGAAGAATCCTCGCCAGTAGCTGGGAGTCGGACTCCACGATTGCCGAGGATGGCACGAAGTCCAGCGTCAGCCCCTCCGCCAGTGCCATCTGACGAAACTCACGGGCGATGTTGTTGAGCAGGTCCCGCAAGTCGAAGGCCATGATATCCGGCTTGATCACGCCGGCATCCAGCTTGGAAATGTCCACCAGGGTGCCCAGAAGGTTTTCCACATCGTCCAGGGAGGTGCTTACCGATCGCACCAGTCCCTCGGCCTTGGGCCCGAAGGAGTGCTCCAACAAAGAACTGGTGAACAGGCGAGCTGCATTCAGTGGCTGCAGCAGATCATGGCTGACCGCCGCCAGAAATTTGGTTTTCGACAAGTTGGCGCGCTCGGCGTCCATCTTGGCGTCACGCAGTCGCGCTTCCACCGCCGCCCGCTCACTGATTTCCTGTCGCAACTGACTGTTGAGGCCGGTAAGAGCTGCGGTACGTTCTTTCACCCGCCGTTCCAGATTATCGTACGCCTGCTCCAGTGCCAGCGCGGTCTTGCGGCGGTCGGTAATGTCCCGGATCAGCACGAAGAACCCGATAACCTCCTCGTGGTCGTCCACGTTTGGTACGTAGGCGCGGAGCATGTAGCGGGTCTCTCCGGTGTCGTTGGTTTCCTCGAATTCGAAGTTAACGCTATTACCCCTGAGCACAGCCTGCATATGAGGCATTAGCCTCTGGTAAAGCTCAGGCTGGTGAATGTTCTCCAGGTGTTTACCAAGCGGCGACTCGCCATTGCGCCCATACCAGGCTTCATAAACCTTGTTGCAGAACTGCACGGTCATGTCCGCGCCCACGTAGGCGATGAGTGCGGGCACATGGTCTGTCACCACTCGAATCCAACGTTCGCTCTCTTCAAGCGCCTTGATTCGGCGAGCCATTTCACTGTTCTTGACGTCAGTAATGTCCGAGTAAAGAACAACCAGCCCACCCTCACGGGTGCTCCTTTCCGTCATCTGCACCCAACGGCTATTGGACAGCAGGAACACCGCCCCTTCTGAGGACTCATTCACATGCTCTTCGACCACCAGCCCGGAATTGATCGCCATGGCCTTCAGATCGGCGATAGAAGTGCCGGGGGGAGGAACATCCAACCGGGCATCGGCCCAGTAACTGCGGAACCGGCTGTTACATTGAATAAGGCGGTGCTGGTGATCAAAAAGCACAAAGCCATCAGCAATGCTTTCGATAGCGTCTGCCAGACGCTGGCGCGTGGTTTCAGCCTCTTCGCGGGCCCTGTTCAGGGCCTTGTTGCTGTGCTTGAGCTCATCCATGGTTTGGTTGAGCGCTTCCGTACGTTCCCGCACCTGCTCCGCCAGAACCACCGAGTGTTCAAACGCCGCATAGGGTTCGGGTTTGTGAGCCGAGCCGGATTCCACCCGAACAATAAGAGCGTCCCTTATCTTTCGGAGGCGTTCATTCTCCGCCTCCAGCTCGGCAATCCGCTGATCCCTGTGGTCTTCGGGATCAGCCTCAGTTGTGACTGTAACCGGCATCGGGCTGACCAATCACCACCCCCGTAAACGTCTGATTGATATGCATACCGTCGAACTGCTCACCATAGGTATTGAAGCCAATAACCTTGTGATGGCGAAGGAAATCTGACACTTCATCCACCACGCCGGTGAACTCCGCCTCCAGACGACGAAGAAAGCAGTCGCAGCCGATGGTTACCAGTGGCGGGCCCACGACCCGCTCGGAGGCCTCAATTTGCGTGCGCACGCTCTCAAGAAGTGAGCCAGGCTCCATGGCGGTCATGACAATGCCGGTTTCCACCGCGCAGTAGAACGTCAGGCTCCCGTCGGCGTTCACCCGTTGTACCGAGCGCACGAAATAGTGCCCCCCGATCCGCACGCCCATCGGTCGCAGCGCAAACACCTTGCGGTCAAGCTCTTCCACCGCTACGCCCACTGCGCGGGCGTAGGCTTCCGCTGCCGGTTCCGCGTTCAACTCATAGACGGTCCGGCTCTTAGCATCTGCGTGAGTAACCACCAGTTTTTCTTCGCGGGCTTGCATGTGGTGCGTGGAAAACACACGGAAGTCCAACGGCGTATTAACCAGCATCACAGTGGCGGCCCCGGTGTGAAACCGGCCCTCAAAAAACACGTGGGTATTGGCCAGGCGCTCGTCGTCGCCCGCGGATCCGCCAAACTGTGGGATAGTGCCGAGCGCGGCATTCAGTGTCGCCAGCACAAGCTCTTCCCGGCTCGACAGCCCATCCAGCAAAGTGATGGCAAAGGTGTTGCCCTTGACCGATGCCAGGCCGGCATCACGACAGGTGGACAACAGACCATCAATGACCCCCTGGGCGTCGTGAAGGGTGAAATGCTCAAGCTCACTGATCAGGGCGCATTCAATAGAAAAGTAACGCCGGTCGAAACCAATAGCGGTGATACAGCCCCGGCCGTAACCTTCCGGTGTAATTTCCCCCGCAGACGTACAACCACTGATCCGCACGCCATCAAAGACATGTTCAAGGGCAATGCCCAGACGGCCGAGATCGTATTCAGCGGAACAGAAAAACAGGACACAGCCGAGGTGTTCATGACTGAGCTCGCTGGCAAGGTTGGTAGCGGCCAGCATCGGATCACGAACATGCGAGCTGGCTACCCGAACGGCAGGCAGCGTGGTAACGGGTTTCATGGATACGCGCTCCGAAACCGAGTGGCTTTCACTCGATTCTACGGAATCCGCAAACGGAGCCAATGCGACTTCAGTGCTTTTAATTGGCGCGCCAAAATGATCGTAAGCCATTGATTAAAAACCCTCCTGAATCAATGCCTGCTGGCGCTGCCGATTTGCGGGAAAGCAAACCGGCACTTTAGTCTTAGGGGCGAGGCCCCGGCGCCGGGAATCCTTGCCGGTGCTGGGGCACTCTTCAAACACTCAGAACGTGATCACAGCGCCCAGCGCCAGGGTGTCGAACTCTGCTGCATCCGCGCCGGTGGACTTCGTGGTCTGCTCAAACATGTTGTATTCGGCAACCAACTTGAAGTTGCTGTTTACACTATGGAAGACCGCGACCGAGGTGTTCTCTGTTTCAAAATCCCCCTGGTCAGAGTCCGTTTCGCCGTAGGACAGCACCAGCCGATTGGCGCCAAGGATATAGGATCCCTGGAGCAGGTAGCCGTCGGCGTCCTCTTCCGAAGTCAGGGCCGCATCGGTCAGCAATACAGGAACGTCGCCCTCAGAGGTGAAGCCGGAGGCCGTCAGCGACAGCCCTGCAACGGACGCTTTAAGACCGTAACCAAGGCCTTGGCTGTCCACTTCGGTGGTTGCATTCTCGGAGCTCTGATGGCGACCATTTACCCAGCCTGTCAACGCCAGGCCATTCAAATCCGCACTGTAGGTAACCTCTGCCTCAAAACGCGGCTCGGACTGTTCCGACTCCGCACCCGGCGTGGTATTGGCAGGCTCAAAAATACCAGCGGCCACCTTCAAGCCGCCCATATCCGGGGTCCGATAGGTAATCTGTGCCGATGGATTAGGGTAAGGGTACCCAGTGCGGATATTGCCAAAAGAAACGCCGGTTGCCGCACCCGGAGAACCGAAGCCCATCAGGATTTCGTCCAGGAAGATGTTAGAGCGGGCGTAAAGACCAAAGTCCTTACCAATCAGCACCTGACCGAAAGAACCGTCTACCGTGGCGTACAGCTGACGCACATCGATAGCGGTATCCGTCGGTGACTGCAGGCTGTCGTTGATGGTGGACCAGAACGAAGACCGGCCACCCAGAGTCAGGTCGCCCATTTCCTTACTGAAGTTGAAACCGATCGTATTGGGCAGGAACCCCATTTTCACGTCGGAATTGCGAGTGTCGTTCAGCTTGTCGTCACGGTTAACGTAGAAGGCGTTGAAATAGCCGTCCACGGAAAAGCTGGTTCCGTCTTCGTTGTACACTTCGATTGCCGCGTTTGCGCCGGCACTGACCGACATCGCACCAACCATCGCGATGGCCAGCCCTGACTTTCGGAAATTGTTGTTGTTCATAAACTCCCCCGGTTTTTATTGAATCTGGGTGTTGAGCAGCGGGTGGTTACCCGTGTCTCAGGCGCATTCTTTCGCCTGAATTCAATGGTCGGCGAAGCAGCGGGGGTGGAAAATGCGCCAAGGGGGCAGGTTTTCTGATCTTTTAGGAGGCTATGAAAACAGAACTTTGGGACTACTACCCGTCAGAGGGGAAAGCATTCCAACTCTTGCAGGCAGTCATCCAGGAAGCACTCGGGATCGGCCATGACCGCCTCATCGGCCACCACACCGAACTGGACCTGGCCGGCGTAACTGACAATGCTGACGCCGAGCCCGATATCCCCGGCCTGGGGTACCCAGAACATCTGCTCCAGAATGCGGCAACCGGCCAGATACCGTTCATCACGGGTACCAGGCACGTTCGACACCACCGCACTGGCCTTGCGGTAGAACAGATCCGCCACAGGTTGACGCCAGGCTTCGGGAATCAGCGGTGCGCTGCCTGTCAGCGCCCAGGACAGGCCGGGCTGCCAACTTTTCTTGAGCTTGCGGGTTTCATGCTTGATGCGGAACAGCCGCTCCAGGGAACTTTCACCGTCCACCGGCAACGGCACGAACACCGTCCCGAAATAGTTACCCAGAGTCCCGGGCTCCGGCTTTACCCCTTCCGGCAGGCGGTTGCGGATATCCACTGGCACCGCCGCGTGAAGCACTGCCTCATCCATATCGGTATCGTCCGCGACAAGCCGATTGCGGACTGCAGACGCCACGCAACTGAGTAACACATCGTTGATGGTAACGCTGGTAAGCGTGGCAATCCGGCGAAAACGTTCAAGCGCCACGGGCTGCGACCAGCGGCACTGGCGACGTCCCAATAGCGACCGCTTAAGGGAGGAGTCCGTATCTTCCGGCTCTACCAGGAACTGGCTGAGCTCATTGACCAGCTTGACACTTTTCCAGGTCGCCCGCTCCAGGGCATTGCGACCGGCGGTGCCACCGTTGCGGGGAATATCGTCCTCCGCACCCGCCTCTTCCCGCGGCCACTCGCTGGCCGTCAGCTCACGCAGCCAGGCATTGGCGGCTCTTCCCCAACGCCCCATGTCCGCCTGTTCCGCCGCGCCGTAAAGCACCGGCGCCTGTTGCGGCGACGGCGGGCACAAGCGGTCAAATATGCCCTGCAGGGAGAGCCCGTCGGCGTAGCAGTGGTGCATGCGCAAAAGGAGTACGGCGCCGCCCTCGGCATCGGGAAGCAACCAGAATTTCCAGAGCGGACGGTACGTGGGCAATGGCTGGTTCAACCGGGCTGACACCCAGTCCTGCAAGGCCTGCCGGTCCAGCTCGCCGCCGACCACCTGCAGGTGGTGGTGGAGCGAAAATACCGGGTCCTCTTCCCACCACCAGCCAGGGGCGCGGCGAACCGGCATATAGCGAAAACGCTCCCAGGCAAGCCAGTAAATACGCAGGAATTCCAGCAACCGGGCTTCCGTGAGCCCTTCCACCCGCAACATAACGGTAATCGTCATGGGGTTTTCGGGCCGCTCAAGAGCCAGCCAGGCCGAGTCCACAGGCAACAGCAGATGCGATTCCTTTTGACTCAAACCTGTCTGTCCCCGGATAAATGCTGCAAGAAATGGAAAGTTGACCCCGCATTGTGCCAGACAAGCCCTGAAGGCTCCATAAGGCTGTCGGCGTCACGTAGTTACAAAAAGTTACACGGAAGTAACCTTTCACCCCTATACTGGGAATAAGGCTTGATGAAATGGTTATTAGGCACTACACGTGCCTTTACGCACTGTTCGCCAAACGTCTATTGGCCCTGACTGAGCGTAAAAACAGTAATCAGTGCCAATACCTGCGGTGGCAGAAATCGGTACAACTGAATGTACCAGCGCCCATAAAGACCAATAAAAGGCAGGCATCAGGTGCTGAAGGAGAGCAGTCATGAAAGCGAGCCATGTACGAAAACTGATAAAACCGATCGATAGCGCATACTCGGAGATGTTCTCAGGGCGAGTCTTCCGCGTCGGCACAGGCGCCGTGTCCGTCCGCAATCACAGCGGCGAGGCCGAACAGACCGTTATTGGCGTCCACGGTTTTCTGGAAAATCACTGCTACTTCACCCAGGCCTACGAAGCACCAACCACCGAACTGATCCTGCTGACCTGCAGCAACTATCACATTCCCGTAAACGGCGTAACGCCCGAAGCACCGGACTGGGAAGTGCCTATCAAACACCTCGACGGCACTATCGAGTACGACGCCTGTATTCTCAACCAGGCCCTGGCGAACCTGCCCAGCACCGACAACATCCGCGTACATGGCCATTCTCGCGGCGGCGCCGTCATCCTTGAGGCCATCAATCAATGGCCGGAACTGTATGAAAACGTGGAATTGGTGCTGGAAGCACCCGTTCTGCCCCAGGGGCGTCTTTCTGCCCTGGTAACGGCGGTACTGGAGCCGGTGAGCCATGGCATGTGGCCCTGGCTGATTCGCCTGATAAACAGCGCTCCCTCATCCGCCTATGGTCAAACCTTCTTCGGCAAAATGAACCCACGCAAGAAGCAGCTGCTGGGCAAACTGTTTTCCGCCACCAAGGACCACCTGACCATTGTTCGCAACATAGAGAACCTGATGGCCTGGATGGAGAGGACAGACACCAGCGTGTACAGCAAGGTTCGTTACGGCACCTTCCTGATACCGGCTGTGGACCGAATACTGGACCGACAGGCCATGTTGGCCAGTGCACGCCAAAGCCCGACCACCATGCGGATTGTCGAAACCGAGGCTCCCAGCCACTTTATTACACTCGACAGCAAGGAATGGGTGCCGGGATTTGAGAGCCTGCCGGCGACGGCCCAGGGTTAGCACAGCTGCACTCGAGCCCCGGCTCCGCTAAACTGGCGCGTTTCTGTTGCAGGTCCAGTGGAGCCACACACCCATGTATCGTGAGCGCCTAGTCGCTACCCCAACCCATTCCGACAGCGCGCGACGGTTGCAGCAATTGCTGCTGGACTACCACGACTTCCGCCAGTACAAAGCCACCCACTCCCTGCTGGAACACACCTTCCGGATAGCGGACTGGCAGGCGGAGCGCCTGAAGGCCACCCACGCGGACCTCTACCAACACCCCGGCTACCACACCGGCCTGGAATTCCTGCTGACGGACCTCTACGCCCCCGCCGGCATGACCCAACGCGACGACAACATCGACCGCGTATTCCCGAAGATGGTGAAGTGGCTCCCGGACAACCTGCTGGACACCTTCGCCGGGCTGGTGGAGTTGAACCTGATTACCCAACGGCTGGACCTGGAGCTGGCCGAACTCTGCCATTCGAGCGGCCTTTCTCCCAGCGAACTTTCCAGCGACGCCTACTGCCAGATCTTTCGCAGCAGCCAGCAACTGGAACAACGGGAACGGCAGATTACCCTGGTGGCTGAGGTGGGGCACCAGCTCGACCGCTATGTCCGCAACCGCACCCTTGGCTGGCTGCTTTCAATGAGCCGGGCACCGGCCGAGATGGCGGGCCTCAGCGATCTGCACAGTTTCCTGCACCGGGGCTATTCCGCGTTCCGTAAAATGGACAATGTAGACCTACTGATTGACCGGCTGGTCACGCGAGAGAAGCGGGTCATGAAGAACATCCTGGACGGCCACCCGAAACCGTTTGAGCTACCGAGTGACCTTTAACGAAATAGGGGGAACTCAGGCCTTCAGAATCTGATCAAGCTGGGAGTGGATTTCCTGCTCAATACGCGATTTGAACGGCCGCAGCATCATGCCCAGTTCCAGGTGAACATGGAGATTGCTATCGGTGATTTCCAACTGGCCTTTCACGCCGCTGCGTTTGAACTTGAGATGATCCCCTTCCCACTGATAGTTCACATCAAACTGCTTTGACAGATCCTCAGCCAGGGTTTCCGCCGCCTGGCGGGCGTGCTCTTTGTCGAGGGAATGAGTGCGGCGTACATCAATTGTTGACATGAAACGGATATCTCCAGGATTTCGGGCGCGATTTATAGTGTAAGGCGGCATTAAACTTGTAGCCACCCCCGCAAGCGTTAGAATACGGGGTTCAGATTCTGACAGGACATGCCCATGAGCGAGCAACAACCGTCTACCGACCAGCCGCAGGCGGAAACACCTAAAGACGACGTTACCCATTTTGGCTTTCGCAACGTGCCGAAAAGCCAGAAAGCGGGTCAGGTCGCTGACGTGTTCCATTCCGTGGCCGGCAAGTACGACCTGATGAACGACCTCATGTCCATGGGAATCCACCGCCTCTGGAAGCGTTTTACCATTGAGCTTTCCGGCGTCCGCAAGGGGCACCAGGTGCTGGATATTGCCGGGGGTACCGGCGACCTGACCATGAAGTTCTCGGACCTGGTCGGCCCAACCGGCAAGGTTGTGCTGGCCGACATCAATGCGTCCATGCTTCAGGTTGGCCGGGGCCGGCTGATGGACCGAGGCTACGCCGGCAACATCGAATACGTGCAGGCGGATGCCGAACACCTCCCCTTCCCGGACAACAGCTTCAACGCTGTGAGCATTGCCTTTGGCCTGCGCAACGTTACCGACAAGGACCAGGCCCTGCGGGACATGACGCGGGTGCTGAAACCTGGTGGCAAGGTAATGGTACTGGAGTTTTCCAAACCGAAGAATCCGCTGCTCAGCAAAGCCTATGACGTGTATTCATTCAACGCGCTGCCGCTGATGGGCCAGTTGATTGCCGGCGACTCCAACAGCTATCAATACCTGGCCGAGTCCATCCGCATGCATCCGGACCAGGATACGCTCAAGGCGATGATGGAAGAGGCCGGCCTGGTGAATTGCAAGTACTACAACATGACCGGTGGCGTGGTCGCCCTGCATGTGGGAATCAAGCCCTGATGTTTCCCGGCCCAACCCTGCTGTCTGCCGCCACCTCTATCATTGAGAGCGCGCTCAACCGAGCGCTGGCGCTGGACCCCGCTGGCAAGCAGGCGCTGATGTCAGCGCTCACGGGGCCGGTACAGTTTTCGCTGGACGGGCTCGGCCTCACGCTGACGCTGCAACAGGCGGGAGATCGCATTCAGGTTGCCAGCCAGCCCTCGGAAGCTCCCGCTTTGATCCTGTCCGGCCGCCCCATGGCGTTCGCCGCCCTGGCCACCGGCGATGACGGAGTTTTCAGCGAAGGCCGCATTCACGTGACTGGCGATACCGCCCTGGCGCACCAGTTCCAGCGCGCCATCGACCAACTCGACCCCGACTGGGAAGCTGCCATGGCCGGGTATATTGGTGATGTGCCGGCGCATTTTATCGGCCAGCGCGTTCGCGGGGCTGTTCGCTGGAGCCGACAGGCGTTTGCGTCCCTGAACGCCAATGTTGAAGAATATATTCATGAAGAAAGCCGAAGCCTGCCCGGGCGCCGGGAGCTGGAAGCCACGTTTACCGATATCGACCGGCTGAACCTGCAGACCGAACGCCTGGAAGCCAGGGTCACGCGGCTGGAGCATCCCAGACAACAAGACCAAACGGAGACGCCGTGACGCGCCTGCAACGCCTGTTCCGCATTGCCTGGGTCTTCTGCCGCTACCGGCTGGACACCTTTCTACCGCTGGCGGAACTGCCTGTCCCCCTGAAAGTGTTTTTCCTGTTGGCCCCCTGGCACCTGTTTCCGAAACCCAAGCTGGACCGGGGGGACCGCCTACGCCTCGCGTTTGAAGAGCTGGGGCCGGTATTCGTCAAATTCGGCCAGATCCTGTCGACGCGACGGGACTTGCTACCCGACGACATGGCGCTTTCCCTCAAAAACCTGCAGGACCGGGTACCGCCTTTTCCTGGCGACGTCGCCCAGGGCATTATCGAAAAATCCCTCGGTGCGCCGGTGTCGGAACTGTTTGCGGAGTTTTCCCGCGAGCCCATGGCCTCTGCCTCCGTCGCCCAGGTGCATGCCGCCACGCTTCTCGACGGCCGGGAAGTCGTGGTCAAGGTCATCCGCCCCGACATTGAACGAGTCATCCGCCAGGACCTGGCATTGATGTACATGATGGCCGGTCTGCTGGAACGCTACTGGTCCGAAGGCCGTCGGCTGCACCCGGTGGAAGTGGTGGCGGACTACGATTCCACCATCCATGACGAACTCGACCAGCAACGCGAAGCCGCCAACGCCAGTCAGCTGCGCCGTAATTTCGAGAACTCATCGCTGATTTATATCCCCTCCATCGACTGGGACTACACACGCAAGTCCGTTCTGGTCATGGAGCGCATCCACGGCATCCCCATTGCCGACGTTCCGGCGCTTCGTGAAGCCGGCGTCAATCTGAAGGTACTGGCAGAGAAAGGGGTGGAGATCTTCTTCACCCAGGTTTTTCGGGACAGTTTCTTCCACGCCGACATGCACCCCGGCAATATTTTCGTGGATGTCAGCAACCCCGCGGACCCGAAGTACATCGCCATCGATTTCGGCATCGTTGGCACTCTTGCACCGGATGACCAAAGCTATCTTGCCCGCAATTTGCTGGCGTTTTTCCGCCGCGATTACCGCCAGGTCGCCGAGTTGCATATCCAGTCCGGCTGGGTGCCACCGGACACCCGGGTCAACGAATTCGAGGCCGCTATCCGCACCGTTTGCGAGCCGATTTTCGAGAAGCCACTGAAAGACATCTCCTTTGGCCACTTCCTGCTACGGCTGTTCCAGACGGCGCGGCGCTTCAACATGGAAGTGCAACCGCAACTGGTACTGCTGCAGAAAACCCTGCTGAATGTGGAAGGCCTGGGGCGTCAGCTTTATCCGGATCTGGACCTCTGGAGCACTGCTCAACCCTTCCTGGAAGCCTGGATGCGCAAACGCATCGGCCCGTCCGGCCTGATCAAATCCCTGCAGTCCCATTTGCCCGCCTGGCTGGAGCAGTCGCCGGAAATGCCACAGCTGGTACACGACGCGCTGGTGCAGTTACGCAACACGGGCTCCAACGACCACCCCAGTCGCGCTACACTGGAACTTATTCGTGAAAACCGGGCCCGGGCCGACCGGCGCTGGCGACGGGGGCTGGCCGCTGCAGCCCTGGCGGGGGTGGCCTGGCTGAGCCTCGACCACGACCTTGCCACCCTCGCACAGACCATGCCCGTTCATGGTTGGGCTCTACTGGCCGTGGCGGCCTGGCTGGTTGTAGGCCATGAACGGAAAAACTGACGGAAGTCATCTAAATGCAAGATTCAAACGCTAGAGTCGGGACGCCTGACTGGTTAGAGGAAATCCGCTGGAATGCGGATGGGCTGGTACCTGCCATTGCTCAGGACGCCGCTACCGGCGACATCCTGATGATGGCCTGGATGAACGCAGAGTCGCTCCGGCTGACCGCTGAAGAAGGCCAGGCCGTATATTGGTCCCGTTCCCGCGGCAAATTGTGGCGCAAAGGGGAAACCTCCGGGCACCAACAGGTGATCTCGGAAATCCGGCTGGACTGCGATGAAGACGTGATTCTTCTGAAGGTTGAGCAGAAAGGCGGTATCGCCTGCCACACCGGGCGACGAAGCTGCTTCTATCGCAAACTGGAAGGCGGGCAATGGACGAGCGTGGATCCGGTTCTGCGGGATCCCGGCGCTATTTACGGTGACAAACAGGGAGGTAGCAACCATGAGTGACATTCTTGAGCAATTGGCCCAGGTGCTGGAAGCCCGCAAGGAGGCCGATCCGGAAACCTCCTATGTCGCCAGCCTGCACCAGAAGGGGCTCAACAAGATCCTGGAAAAGGTAGGGGAAGAGTGCACCGAGACGTTGTTGGCCGCCAAGGACGCGGAGCACTCCGGTGAAACCCGGGACGTGGTTTATGAAACCGCCGACCTCTGGTTTCACAGCATGGTGATGCTGTCCCGGCTTGGCCTTGGCCCCAAGGACGTCATCGACGAGCTCGCCAGCCGATTTGACCTGTCTGGCCTTGAAGAAAAAGCCTCCCGGGAACAGTGATCCGGGCAACCCTGAAGAGGGTTTCCGGAAGCCCCCCGAAGTGGCGTACAATCAACCGTAACAGAAACCTTAAGACGAGGGTCCCGGCATGGGCATCAGTATCTGGCAACTCCTAATCGTACTTGGCATTGTTATCCTGTTGTTCGGAACCAAAAAGCTCCGCAACATCGGCGGGGATCTCGGCGGTGCCATTCGTGGGTTCAAAAAATCCATGAACGAAGACGACAAGAAGGACGATGACCCGGACGCCATTGCAGACGATGCCGACGCGAAAGCTCATGAAGCCCGCGCCGAAGAAAAGCCACGGGACAAGTCCCACAGCTGAGACGGGCTGAATGTTTGATATCGGCTTTGTCGAGCTGCTGATCTGCGGCGTCATTGCATTACTGGTTCTCGGCCCCGAACGGCTGCCTACAGCGGCCCGGGCAGCCGGGCGCTGGATTGGTGGTGCCCGCCGCATGGTGAGCCAATTCTCCTCGGAACTCGACCGTCAGCTCAAGGCGGAAGAGCTTCGCGAAGAACTGCGCAAAGCCGGCGACGTCGGTCTGGAAGATGTCCAGAAGTCGGTGCGCGGCGCCCTGGACGAGGCCAAGAAATACGAACACATGGTTCTGTCCGACGACGATAAGCCCAAACACCGGCCCGCACCTGCGACCCGTCGGATTGCCGAACCCGAAGAGCCCGTAATGGACCCTGAGGAAGACCCTACCTCAGCCAACGGTTCCGGACATGCCTCTCTGGCCCCTGATGATCCGCCACGAGAGGATGACAGCACGCACGACCATTCGGCCGATGGCACCCCGAAACAACAGGAAAGCACGCCGGATAACCGTTCATGACCACCCAGCCCGACGGCAAAAACGCCCAACGTCCCGAAGATGCACAGCCGGAAATGCCACTGATCGAGCATTTGCTGGAGCTGCGCAACCGCCTGCTGAAAATGGTGTTGGCGGTGATCATCTGTTTTGCCGCCATCTACCCGTTTGCCAATGAACTCTACCTGCTGATATCGCAACCCTTGCGGGACCTGCTGCCAGTCGGCCAGACCATGATCGCAACGGACATCACCTCCCCGTTCTTCGCGCCATTGAAACTGGCCCTGGTGCTAGCCGTGTTCGTGGCCATTCCGGTGATCCTCTACCAGCTCTGGAGTTTTATTGCGCCGGGCCTGTATGCCCATGAGAAGAAACTGGCGTTCCCCTTACTGTTTACGTCGGTCGTCCTGTTTTATCTGGGGGCGGCCTTTGCCTATTACGTGGTGTTCCCGCTGGTGTTCGGATTCTTCACCGCCATCGGCCCGGAAGGCATTGTTGAGTTGCCGGATATCAGCAGCTACCTCAATTTCGTACTGAAGATGTTCTTCGCTTTCGGGGTTGCCTTCGAAATTCCCATCGCCACCATACTGCTGATTCTCACTGGCGCCACCACGCCCGAAGACCTCGCTGCGAAGCGCCCGTACATCGTGGTGGGCTGCTTCGTAATCGGCATGTTGCTGACCCCACCGGACATCATCTCCCAGACCCTGCTGGCGGTGCCCATGTGGCTGTTGTTTGAACTCGGCATTCTGTTTGGTCGGCTCGCCAGGCGCGAGGTGGAAGCCCCTGATGCAATGGACGCCTCCAACGAATGAACCTGGCGCTACTGTTTCAGGATGATTTCGTGGCAACGGACACAGCCGTGCTCACGGGCCGCCGGCTGGCACACCTGCATTCAGTGCTGAAGGTTGCGGAAGGCGACCTGGTACCTGTGGGCCTGGTGGACGGCGATATTGGCACGGGTCGCGTGGTCAGGCTTAACGATACCGAGGCCGTACTCCAGGTGGAATTAACCACACCACCGCCAGCCCCACTGCCCTTGACGCTGATCCTGGCCATGCCACGGCCAAAGATGTTCCGCCGTGTACTGCAGACCTGCGCAACCCTTGGCGTCAAGGATATCTGGCTGATCAATGCCTACAAGGTGGAAAAAAGCTTCTGGCAAACGCCGTGGCTGTCGGACGACAATCTGCGGGAAAACATGGTACTCGGCCTGGAGCAGGCGCGGGACACCCACCTGCCCCGGCTGCACGTCCGCAAGCTGTTCAAGCCGTTCGTGGAAGATGAATTGCCGGCCCTGCTGAGAAATACCCGTGCTCTGGTGGCCCACCCCGGCACCAGCACGCCCTGCCCGGCACACATCAACGAACCCGCCACCCTGTGCGTTGGCCCGGAAGGCGGGTTCATACCGTATGAAGTCGACAAGCTGACCGAGGCGGGCTGCGAAGCGGTACACCTTGGCAACCGTATCCTCCGGGTGGAGACCGCCGTACCTGTGCTGGTCAGCCGCCTGTTCGACGCCTGCGTTTAGCTCAGGCCGAACGCGCCTTCCAGAGTTTTGTCAGTGGTGTGATCACCGCTACCAGAAAAGCCCCCGCTACAACGCCGAAAAGGCCGTCCGCAAGCACCGGAATAACGGCCTGGGCGACACTACCAAAACCTTCGACAAAGTGATGAATGGCCTCATACACCGGTGGCAGTCCATGGGTGAGAATGCCGCCACCCACCAGGAACATGGCGATGGTGCCCAGCACTGACAAGGCTTTCATCATCCAGGGAGCAAACCAGAGGATGCCTTCCCCAACCCGCCTGGCGAATGGACTTTCTTTCTGGCTGAGGTACAGACCGCCATCGTCCAGTTTCACAATGCCGGCCACCAGGCCATAGACACCGATGGTGATCATTACGGCGACGACCGTCAG
Source organism: Marinobacter sp. Hex_13 (assembly GCF_001566815.1). Classification (NCBI taxonomy): domain Bacteria; kingdom Pseudomonadati; phylum Pseudomonadota; class Gammaproteobacteria; order Pseudomonadales; family Marinobacteraceae; genus Marinobacter; species Marinobacter sp. Hex_13. The sequence goes on along the minus strand of NZ_LSMM01000039.1, from coordinate 26,933 downwards.
CACCATGAACTGCATTCCGATGCTCTGACTACTGACCGTTCCCAGGGTGATCGCTATGATTTCGGCCGACAGGATAAAGTCTGTGCGAATCGCCCCTTTGATCTTGTCTTGCTCAACCGCTTTCAGATCGACCTCGGGATTTTTGAGGGCGTTGCGAAGTTCTTCTTTGTGCTGTTCATCTTCCTGCCTGTGGAGGAACCGGTGAGCGATTTTTTCAAACCCCTCAAAGCAGAGAAAGGCGCCACCCAGCATCAGCAGGGGAATCACCAACCAGGGCACGAAGAAGCTGATGGCGAGAGCGCCCGGAACCAGGATGGCCTTGTTGAGCATCGAGCCCTTCGCCACCGCCCAGACCACCGGCAGTTCCCGCGCAGGTTTCACTCCGGTCACCTGTTGGGCATTAAGCGCAAGGTCATCCCCCAGCACGCCGGCGGTTTTCTTGGTGGCCGCCTTGGTCATCAACGCCACATCGTCCAGAACCGTGGCGATGTCATCAATCAATACGAGGAGACTGCTGGCAGCCATAACGAATTCCTTTTGGTTCAACGATGTTTATAGTGCGCCCTGCAAACCATACTCAGGCATCCAGCCCCATGGCCTCGGCGGCAATACGATTCTTGATCGGCCCAAGCTGGTTCAGCCAGCGCATGCCGGTGTTGCGGAGCCAACGCAGGGTCAACTCATCGCGGCCAAACAGTTGCTTGAAACCTTCCATGGCCGCCATCATCGCGAGGTTCTCACCCTTGCGACGGCGCTGGTAGCGAGCCAGAACAAGCTCGTTGTCTGGATCAATGCCTTTGCTCCGGGCACTGGCAAGTTCATCCAGCAACGCACGAACATCCCCATAACCCAGATTCGCCCCCTGGCCGGCCAGGGGATGAATGGTATGGGCAGCATCTCCCACCAGCGCAAAGCCAGGAGCGATGTATTCCTTGGCATGGCGTTGACGCAAAGGAAACGCGTAGCGACGCGAGACCAGATCCACTGCGCCCAGTTCACGCTCTATCGCTCGTTCCAGTTCCGCTTTGAAGGCATGGTCATCCAGCCCCATCAGACGCCGAGCCTCTTCGGTATCCTGGGACCATACAATAGAACAAAAATGCTCATCGCCGGACTCTGACAACAGTGGCAGGAAAGCCAGAGGCCCTGTGGGCGAGAACCGTTGCCAGGCCGTATAACGGTGGCTCTGGGCCGTTCGAACGGTGCATACGATGGCCTGCTGGCCGTAATCCCACTCGCGGGTCGGTAGCCCCACCCACTGGCGCAATCGGGAGTGGGCACCGTCCGCCGCCACTACAAGCCTGGCGCCGAAGGTCTGGCCGTCTTCCAGGCGGATGCCTCGCGTGTGCCCGTCCTGCCACCAGCCACTCACCCTGACCCCGTCAATCAGGGTCACAGCGCTGTCAGCCAGAGCATCAAACAGTGCCCGCACAATTCGACGGTTCTCAATGATCGTGCCCAGCGCCGGGGCGCGAAGTTCTGCCGCCTCGAACTGGATGCGGCCGGTGCCATCGCCGTCCCACACCGTCATCGTCTGGTAGGGACAGTGACGACCAGCGGTTATGTCCGGCCATACCCCCAACTGTTCCAGCAGGCGTTGGCTGGCGACCGAAATGGCGCTCACGCGGGGGTCGAAATCTTCCACAGATAGCGCTTCTTCGGGGTCCTGCATCAAGGCCTTTCGGTCGGCACCTTCCACCAGCCCGACGTTCCAGCCCTGCCGAGACAAACCCAGCGCCAGGGCCGAGCCCACCATGCCGCCGCCAACCACCAGGATATCGAATTGCGGTTGCTCACTCATGGTCATTGCGTTCCGAGAAAACGTTGTCAGGAGTACGAAGCTCGGCCCGGCGCCCACCCAGGCCCATAGCCTGGCGGGCAAACCAGCGCTTGGCGCCGGGTAGCAGATCCAGCCCCATCAGGCCGGCGTCGCGGGCGGTGGCCACCAGGGGTAGATGATTACCGAAAAGCTGGATCAGTGAGTCGGAAAACCGCGCAGTCTGTTGCCAGTCCCGACGATGACGAGCCTGATAAGCGTTAAGCACGCCAAGGCTGCCCAGGGGTTGCTGCTGCTCGACAGCCACACGGAACTGTTCCACCAGAGCCATCAGGCCTCTCAAGGCCAGGTTGAAGCCCTGACCGGCAACCGGATGAAGGGTGTGCGCCGCATTGCCTACCAACACCACACCGGGGCGAACCGCCTCATCCACGGTTTTCAGGGTCAGCGGGTAGTGGCTGCATTCCCCGATGCGGGTAAAACGCCCCAGGCGCCAGCCAAAACGATGCTGCAGTCGCTGGCACTTATCGTCATCGCCCAATGACAGCAGTTCATCAAGAGCCTTACTGCTCAACGTCCATACCAGGGCGGCGTTTGTGCCGGCGCGAGCTGGCGAGCCGTGAGGCAACAACGCCATGGGGCCAGCATCGGTGAAACGTTCAAACGCGGTAAACTCATGACTATGGGAGGTGGAGACATTGGCGATCAGGGCATGCTGATCATACGCCTGTTCATTGACCCGGAAGCCCAGTGTTTCACGCAGGCCGGAACGGCCGCCGTCAGCCACTATCAGGCACTGCGCGGTCAGTTCCCGATTTCCCGTGTCGGCGCCCAGGGTAACGCGAACACCCTCCGATAGCGGCTGCATGGCTGTCACTTCCGCCGGTGCTTCCCAGACCACATGGGTCTGCAGAAGTTCCCGCATCAGGCACAGCCCCATCCAGCGGTTGTCCGCGACATAGCCCAGAGCCTCCTGTTGGTGCTCGGCGGCGTTCAAGCGCGTGGCCCCGAAATGCCCACGATCCGATACATGAATATGGCGAATGGGCGTGGCATGCTCGGAAAGCCGTTGCCACAGGCCCAGTTCTTCAAAGATCAATCTTGAGCCCCAGGCCAGCGCCGTGGAGCGGGCATCGTAGCTGGGCTGGTAACTGTCAGGCAGGGCGTCCGGAGACAACGGAAACGCCTCTACCACGGTCACCCGCAGTTGCGGCAAGGTTCTCGCCAGCGCCAATGCCAGGGTGGCTCCTGCCAGCCCACCACCGGCGATGATGATATCGGTATCGTGCTGGTTCACGGTCAGTCGGCCATCAGCGCTTCAATCTCGGGAATGGTCTTGGGGACCGCCTCGGTGAGTACCCGACAGCCCTCTTTCGTCACCACCACGTCATCCTCGATGCGAATGCCGATACCACGCCATTTCGCATCCACGCTGGTGTTGTCCGGCGCCACATATAGCCCGGGCTCCACGGTCAGTGCCATGCCCGGCTCCAGTTCGCGCCACGCATCGCCCACCTTGTAGTCCCCAACATCATGCACATCCAGGCCAAGCCAATGGCCGGTACGGTGCATGAAGAACGGCTTGAATGCCTGTTCCTCGATGGCCTGCTCTACCGTCGTATCCTTGAGCAGGCCAAGATCGATCAAGCCCTGGGTAAGTACTTTCAGTGCGGCCTGGTGGGGATGGTCCCAGTGATTCCCGGGACGAACTTCCTCAATGGCCGCGTACTGGGCCGCCAGCACCACTTCATACAGGGCCCGCTGCTCATCGCTGAACCTTCCGCTGACCGGGAAGGTACGGGTAATATCGGAGGCATAGCATTCCAGTTCACAGCCTGCATCGATAAGCACCAGGTCGCCATCGTTCAACGGGGCGCTGTTTTCAATGTAGTGGAGGATACAGGCGTTCTGGCCGCCCCCCACAATCGACGGATAGGCCGTGGAGCGGGCACCGTTTTCCATAAACGTGTGGATCAGTTCGGCTTCCAGGGCATATTCAAAGACCCCTTTGCCGGCCCTCTTCATCGCCCGCTTGTGGGCCTCACAACTGATCTCGCCGGCCCTTGCCATCACCTTGATTTCCGCCGCGCTCTTGTACAGGCGCAGGTCGTGGAGCAAGTGTTCCAAGGCTACGAACTCGCCGGGCGGATGGGCCCCCGAACGCACCTTGCTGCGGATCAGTTTGACCCAGTCCATCACCTTGGCATCAAAATTATGATCTTTGCCCAGTGGGTAATACACCCGGCTGCGGCCTTCGATCATGCCGGGCAGGATGTCGTCAATATCGGCAATGGGAAAGGCATCGTCCAGGCCGAAGGTCTCGATGGCACCCTCGGGGCCTGCCAGGAAGCCATCCCAAAGCTCCTTTTCCGGGTTTCGTTCCTTACAGAAAAGTACGGACTCTCCATGCTCCCGGCCGGGAATCAGAACCAGGACCGCTTCCGGCTCACCAAACCCCGTCAGGTAATGGAAGTCACTGTCCTGGCGAAACGGATGCAGGACATCCCGGTTGCGCACCCGTTCAGGGGCGGCTGGCAGTATGGCAATGCTATCCGGCGCCATTCTTTCCATCAGCCGGTGCCGGCGATCGTTGAATTCCTTGACGGGTATCAGTGAAGCCATGAAGTCTCCCACGGGTATCAGCGTTGTTCAGTGCAAAGTCGGGGTATTGGGTGACGGCTTTTCCGGCGGATTGAACTCAGTAAACACCGCTAGCGCCCCCAGCCGTACATATTCGACGATTTCCATCAATTGTTGTTCGCTTTCATCGTCCGGCTCGTCATCATCGGCCACCTGACTGATCGCCACCAGATCTTCAATGAGTTCGCGAATCTCGTCCGGCGCCTCACCCAGTGCCTGACCAGCGGACAGCGCCATGCCCTCGAGGAACCCACGCACCCAAGAGGTGAGTGCTTCCAGTCGCTGCTCGATGGCGTAATCATCGTCCGGCAGCAAGGGCTGAAAACTCATATCGGTGGCCTTGAGCAACTCGAGCGTCTGGCTATAGGCCGAGGCCATAAATTCCCGCAATTCGTCCGATTCGTCGGTCGCAGTCTGGGGCAGGCCCATGTGCTCACACACCATGGCCAGCCATTCTTCTTCATTGATACGAGCGCCGGCAGCGAGCCGGCCACAAAGCACGCCATGGAGCTCTGATGGATGACTGAAAGCCTTGTGAGCGGTGAACATATTCGCCCAGCGCTCAAAGGCGACGGCGCGGGCGTTGGAGGTGTCGGTTTCGGACATGAAACGGGACGGTCCTGTATGAATGAGTGAAGGCCCTATCCTAGCATTCAGGCGCATTTAAGACACTTGCCCTCTTGATTCCGGAGCGGGAAAGAGTAAATTATGTTATAACATATCAATTTCAAGGAGAGCCGCCTGCCATGTCCGCTAAACGCTTACCCCCCAACCGTCCACGCTCGCTGCATACACTTGGATGTATGGTCGCCGCCTGCAGCCTGGCACCGATGGCGCTGGCCGCCGACAATCCCGGCGCCCACGAGCACGGCCATGCCCGATTGCAGATGGCGGTGGAAGAAAACCGTATTGACCTGATGCTCAATTCCCCGGCCTACAACCTCGCCGGGTTCGAGCATGGCGCCCGCACAGAGGCGGAAAAAAGCCGGTTGGCGGACATTACCCGCTGGCTGGAAACCACGCCGCTGGTCAACACCGCAGCGGCCGACTGCCGCGTGACAGCCGCAGCCGTGGAACTCGGCGGGGAAGACGAAAACCATGGTGGGGAGACTCATCACGGCCACGACAAGCACGATCATCACAAGGCCGAACATCACGACGAAGGACATCATGACGAAGAACATCATGGGGAAGCCACTCATCGGGAATACGACGTATCCCAGCAACTGGAATGCAACCGCATCGACGCCGATCAGGAATTCACATCGGCACTGATGGAGAGGTTCGAGGGCATGGAGGAGCTCACCGTCGAATGGGTCAGCCCCTCTGGCCAGGGTAGTGCCCGGCTGACACCCTCAAACCGGGCATTTACTGTCAACAACTGACCTATGAACGCCCTGCAGAGACATTACTCCTCGTAGGGTGAGACGTTCTCCGCCACGATGGAGTAGGAGGACGAAGCAATGTCGTTCTCGGTCTTCTCGATCTTCAGGGTGCCCTCAATCCACACCGGATCGTAGAGTGCTTCCAGCTTGAAGCCCTTCTTGTACTTCACATGGATGATCTGGTTTGGAGGAGGTGGCGGCACGTGTATGCAGGCGCCATAGTATGGCACCAGGAAAAACTCCAGAATGCGCATATCCTGTGTGGTTTTCAGCGGCACGACGAAACCCGGAATCCGGCCCGACCGGCCATCCATTTCAGGCACCACGCGGCCTGTCATGATCTCGTCCGGCAATGTGGCAGGGCCGTCACCCTCGTGGGAGACTTCTGGCATATTCTCGAGTAGGTTGAGATCCTCCTCTGGCATCAATTCCAGCCAGTCGATCTCTTGCGAGGCGTCTTTTGCGCTAACGGCGGCTGAAAGACTGAAGGCCGCGACCAGCGCCACCATACACAGGATGGCAAACAGAGAGCGTTGCCGCGAGCGGGATTCCAGAGGTTCTGACATAAAACTGACGTCTCCTGTAACGATTCAGGGATCATACACCGGATGACCAATGCCTGACATGACCGGCAAGACAGACTTGCACAAAGATAGTTCCGTAACCTCAGAGAGTTCCGTAACCCCACGGCAAACCCTCCGCATCAGCGAACTCACTTTTCGCTGGGACCGGACCCAGCCGGGCATTCGCTATCCTGACGTAACACTGAACAGCGGTGAACACCTTTTCCTGCGAGGCCCCAGCGGTAGCGGCAAGAGCACACTCCTGAGCCTGATGGGAGGCCTGATCGTGCCGGACACCGGTCGCCTGGAATTACTGGGCACAGACCTGGCAGGCCTGACCAGCGGCCAACGCGACCGATTCAGGGCCGACCACATGGGCGTTATCTTCCAGCAGTTCAACCTGGTGCCCTACCTGAGCACGCTGGACAATGTCACACTGCCCTGCAAGCTTTCACGGAAACGCCGAGCGCGGGCCTTGTCTTCGCCGGAGGCAGAAGCGAAATCCCTGCTGACTGCCCTGGGCATCCCCCAGAGCCATTGGCACCGGCGTGTTACCACCCTCAGCGTCGGGCAACAACAGCGAGTAGCCGCCGCCCGGGCACTGACCGGCGCCCCGGAACTGATCCTCGCCGACGAGCCCACCTCGGCCCTGGACAGCGACAACCGGGACCGCTTTATCGAGTTGTTGCTGGGGCTGGCGGCGGAAAAACACTCATCCGTTGTCTTTGTCAGTCACGACAAGAGCCTGGCCCAACGCTTTAACCACCAACTGGCCCTGGAGGTGACCCCATGAACCTGCGGCTGGCACTGTCTCTGGCCATGGCAAGCCTCTGGTATCGGCGCAGGGTACTGGCGCTGGTAACCCTGACCCTGACGCTCAGCATCACCCTGCTTCTGGGCGTTCAGTACCTTCGCACCGAAGTGAAGCAGTCCTTTACCAGCACCATCTCCGGCACCGACCTGATCGTGGGCGCTCGCAGCGGTCAGCTGAACCTGCTGCTGTACACGGTCTTTCACATCGGTGACGCCACCAACAACATCCGCTGGAGTACCTACGAGAAACTGCAGGAGGATGAGCGCATCGGCTGGCTGGTGCCCATATCCCTGGGTGACAGTTATCGCGGGCACCGGGTTGTCGGCACCAGCGAGCAGTTCCCGGAACATTTCCGCTACGGTCGGGACCAGAAACCCGCATTGGCCGAGGGAGAATGGTTCGCCGATGTCTTCGACGTGGTGTTGGGGGCCGAAGTAGCCCGCAAGCACGCTCACCAGACTGGCGACAGGGTTGTCCTGTCCCATGGCGGCGGCAAGACCAGCTTCTCCAACCACAAGGACACTCCGTTTACGGTCACTGGCATCCTCGCTCCCACTGGCACACCGGTGGACCAGGCAGTTTACGTCAGCCTGGAGGGCCTCGAAGCCATCCATATTGGCTGGGAATCCGGTGTTGCCATCCCCGGGCGAACCGTCACGCCCGAACAGGCCAGGCAGAGGGACCTCACACCGGACGCGATTACCGCGGCATTCGTGGGCATCGACCGGAAAGTGCTGACTTTTCAGGTTCAGCGCCAGATCAACGAATCGCAGCTCGAACCGTTGTCGGCGATTCTCCCGGGGGTGGCGCTCAGCGAACTCTGGCGAATCATGGGTCAGTTCGAAAAAGCCTTGCTGGGCATCACCGGCTTTGTCGTGGTCACCAGCCTGGTCGGGCTCGTGGCCGTGTTGCTGACTCTGCAAGCGCAGCGGCGGCAGGAAGTGGCGATTCTCAGGGCTACCGGGGCTTCGCCCGCCCTCATCGCGGCATTGCACGTGATCGAATGCATTCTGCTGGCCATTGCGGCCTGCGGGCTCGCGATCCTGGCCGGAGCGGCCGGCATCGCGGCTCTTAGCCCCTGGCTACTGGATACATGGGGCGCTCAGGTAGGCTTGCGGCCGCTGAATGCAACGGAATGGTCGATCCTCGCCAGCGTCCCTCTTGCAGCGTTGCTCGTGGGACTGATTCCAGCACTCCAGGCCTGGCGAGGCAGCCGAAAACAGGGGCTGGGACACGTGGCCCCAGAGTGACGGACATCACGCAACGCGGGCCATGACATCCCTGTAAATTGACCAGCTTGCAGTCCACACTTATAGTTAGTTCACTTCTTTGATACAGGCGTTGGACGACTCATGGAACAGTCCGAACTACAGGCATTGGCGGACAAACTCGACAGATTGATCGAACACTGTCGCAAACTGGAACGTGACAACGCGATGCTGCGCGAGCTGCAGGACGACTGGAACCGTGAGCGAGCGCAGCTCATGCACAAGAATGATCTTGCCAAAAACAAGATTGAAGCCATGATAGGCCGCCTCCGGGCCCTGGAGCACCACTGATGCCACAGCAGCCGACAACCGTCGAAGTCAAGATTCTCGACAAGGAATACCTGGTCGCCTGCCCCCAGGAAGAGCAGGAAGCCCTTCTCCGCTCCGCCAGGCACCTGGACACCAAAATGCGGGAAATACGGGCCAGCGGCAAGGTATTCGGTACCGAACGTATCGCCGTGATGGCGGCACTCAACATCACCAATGAGATGCTTGAGCGGGACACCATGTCGGACACCGCCAGTTCAATTCTCAACGCCATGGACGAAAAGCTCGATACCGCACTGGGTGAAGGCACCGGTAACTAGTCCTTACACAGGAATCCGATTCAGGTGTTGCAATCAGCCCCGGCAATGCCCGTATAATGAAATTAACTTCCTGGGCTGTTCGCTGGTCGGATTCGTCCTCGAGCCGATGCGCACTACCCAGGTGGCTACTTCAGGGCATTGTGAGCACGTCCCCATACGGGGAAAGCCTAATATGTCACAGCGGCCACCGACCTTGAACTTTGGGTTCAAGGGCCACATCCGATAACGGCAGCCCGGGAAGCTTTACTTTCAACCAGGATCCTCAGAAACTCGACAATTCATCCTGCAGGTCGCGTTTCAGCTCTTCCGGCTCGGTTATCCAAAGGGTTTCATCCAGGCCAGGCAGCACTCCGACGTCCAGACCATCTTTCGTCAAACCCGGCACCCATTTCCTGAAAAAATCCGGCAACGGAATACGCTTAGGCGTGAGATCGTCGGAACCCTTACCATACTCCACCGCGAATGCCTCACTGGGCCATACCGGCAGGTACTCCACATCGCCATCTTCAGACACGATCTTGAGGAAGCGATTCTCCGCATTCACCAGAATCCAGATTTCACGCTCCTCCCCGACCTGGCTCAGGAAATAGTCGTATCGTTCTTCGCCGTCTGATTCGAGGACACTCGTTAATGCATCATGGTTCATGGGTCGACCTGCTGTTGAACGAAAAGTTTGAAGGGCCAATGATAGCCTATCGGCTCGCCACACCGACATAACCAGAGACCGGTGACAGGCGACATTTTTCTGTACAACGGGGGCAGCCCGATGGTAGAAAAAGCTCTATGTTGACCAACGTTGTCTCACCCCAGCCCTTTGAAGAGCACCCTGACTCGCAATCCCGAAGCAATCTTCGCAAGGCCCTTCGGAAGAAGCGCCGCTCGCTGTCTGTGGAAGAACAACAGATTGCCGCTGACCAGCTTGCGCTGAACCTGTTGAAACATCCTGACCTTTTCAGGGCCCGCCACGTTGCCGTATACCTGCCCAACGACGGTGAAATTGATCCCCAGGTGTACGTTCATGTTGCCCGCAGGCGAGGCATTCACTTCTATTTGCCGGTGCTGCATCCGGTGCACCGCGGCAGGCTGGTTTTCAGCCCTTTTACCGATGGCACCGAGCTGACAGCCAACCGCTTTGGCATTCCGGAACCACCCTTCCACAAGGGGCTGGAGCGGCCACCATGGGCGCTGGATGCAGTGCTGTTTCCGCTGGTGGGATTTGATGGTTTCGGTGGCCGGCTGGGCATGGGTGGCGGCTTCTATGATCGCACCTTTGCGTTCACGCGAATCCGGCCACGACTGGCCCCCAAGCTGATCGGGCTGGCCCATGACTGTCAGAAAGTATCGGAGTTACCGCTCGAACCCTGGGATATCCCTCTGCACAGTGTGGTGACTGACAGAGAGCGTTACCGAATGAGATCAAAGAGCTTTCGGTAAGGTTTAGTCTCGAACGGCGGACACTGTAAAGGCTTCGCTATCGGAGGCCGTAGGCTCATCATCAGAGGCCTGAAGTGATGTGAAGCCAGTAATAACAAGGCCAACGGCGAAAATCAGCACGACCGTCCGGATAATGTCAGGCTTGCGGCCCATGAGGGGATTCTCCGGTATTTTAAATAGTAAAATCGATCTAAATCAGTTGACTATTCTTGTTTTCAAGAATTAGACGAAAGACTAACACCTATCCCGTGTTTTACAATTTTTCACAGATTAAAGTTTTGTAAGACTTTCTAGAGCAGGAGTTCACCGTCCGGATTGGGTGCGGCTGGCCTTCCAAAACACGCTCAAGCACATCCATGTGGCGCTTGAGCTCCGCCATCCATGGCTCCGCACAGTTTTGGAAGGCCAGCCGTACCCAATCCTAATCCGCGTTACCCAGACTTATTGTTCCCGGCTCCCAAAAACAGCTGATAAGCCTCATTGTCAGTCATGTTTTCGTAGCGGAAGCCAACCTTGTCGAGCATCTTCTCGAAGTCTTTCACTTCGTCGTCTTCCACCTGGGCGCCCAGCAGAACACGGCTGTAGGCCGCACCGTGGTTGCGGTAATGGAACATGGAGATGTTCCAGCGCGTGCCCAAGGACATCAGGAACTTCAGCAAGGCACCCGGGCGCTCCGGGAACTCGAACTGGAAAACTTTCTCGTTGGTGATGGTTGGCGCATGACCACCCACCATATGGCGAATGTGCTGCTTCGCCAGATCGCTCTCAGTCAGGTCTATGACGGAATATCCGGTTTCCCGCAGATCCTGGATAAGATCTTCACGGCCATGGCCGCCCGCCGCAATCTGGATGCCCACGAAGATGGTCGCATTGGTGGCATCGGCGTAGCGGTAATTGAACTCGGTGATGCTGCGCTTGTGCAGGGCGTTGATGAACGTCTTGAAGGCCCCCGGTTTCTCCGGGATGGTCACCGCCAGGATGGCCTCGCGCTTTTCACCGATTTCCGTGCGCTCCGAGATATAGCGCAAACGATCGAAGTTCATGTTGGCCCCACTGAGGGTGGCCACCAGGTTTTCATTCTCGATCTGTTCGCGCTCGATGTACTTCTTGATACCAGCCACGCCGAGCGCACCGGCCGGTTCGGCGATGGAGCGGGTGTCTTCGAAGACATCCTTGATGGCGGCGCAGATTTCGTCGGTGGAGACGGTGATCACCTCGTCTACGTGATCCTTGCAGATCTCCCAGGGGTATTTGCCGATCTGCTTGACGGCCACGCCATCCGCGAAGATGCCCACTTCGTCCAGTACCACCCGCTTGCCAGCCTTCATGGCCGCCTGCAGGCAGTTGGAGTCCTCGGGTTCAACGCCGATCACCTTGATTTCCGGGCGCAGGTACTTGATGTAGGCCGCCATACCAGCAATCAGTCCGCCGCCGCCAACGCAGATAAAGATGGCATGGATGGGTTTGCTGAACTGCCACATGATTTCCATGGCCACAGTGCCCTGCCCGGCGATGACGTCCGGGTCATCATAAGGCGGGATGTAGGTGTAGCCGTGCTTCGCGATCAGCTCCTGAGCATGAGCTGCGGCCTCGTCAAAAGCGTCGCCCTTGAGAACCACTTTGGCGCCGTGATCACGCACAGACCGCACTTTGATCTCTGGCGTGGTCTGAGGCATGACGATGACCGCCTTGATACCCAGGTTCTTGGAAGCCAGGGCCACGCCCTGGGCATGGTTGCCAGCAGAGGCACAAATCACGCCCTTGGCTTTCTGCTCTTCAGAGAGCTGCGCAATCCGGTTGTAGGCGCCACGAATCTTGAAAGAAAACACCGGCTGAAGGTCTTCGCGCTTGAGCAGAATGTTGTTGCCAAAGCGCTTTGAGAGGCTACGGGCCTCGGTCAGCGGAGTCTCGATGGCCACGTCGTAAACACGAGCATCGAGGATTTTCTTTATGTAGCGTTGCGGCATGGGTCCGTCCGGAGTTGGATTGTCGTTGGGAAAACGGACAGTGTAGAAACTTTGCCGGGGTTCCGTCTATAAGCTCGCCCCACAGAAGGGCTATAATGGCGACTTTAACCACACTTTCCTGCAAAACCGGAGTCGATCGATGAATCAGGACGAACTGAAGAAAGCCGTCGCCAAGGCCGCACTGGACCATATCAGGCCGCACCTGGATCAGGAGAGCGTTATCGGCGTGGGTACCGGCAGTACGGCCAACTGTTTCATCGATCTGCTGGCGGATATCCGCACCGATTTCGATGGCGCCGTCGCCAGTTCCGACGCCACGGCTGAGCGCCTGAAGAGCCATGGTATTCCGGTTTACGACCTCAACAGTGCCGGCCCCCTGGAGTTCTATATCGATGGTGCCGATGAGACCAATGAACGCCTGGAGTTGATCAAGGGGGGCGGCGGCGCCCTGACCCGTGAGAAGATCGTAGCGGCGGTGGCCAAGACGTTTATCTGCATTGCCGATGGGTCCAAGAAGGTGGATATTCTGGGCGCGTTTCCGCTTCCGGTGGAGGTGGTACCCATGGCTCGCAGCCACGTTGGCCGCGAAATCGTCAAGCTCGGCGGCGACCCGGTTTATCGCGAGGGTTTCACCACCGACAACGGCAATATCATCCTGGACATCCACAATCTGGATATTTCCCGCCCGCTTCAGGTGGAAGAGCAGTTGAACAACATTGTGGGCATTGTGACCAATGGCCTGTTTGCTCGGCGTCCTGCGGACTTGTTGTTGCTGGGTACCGAAGACGGGGTAAAGAGTTTCTCCCGACAGGACGGCTGACTACGGAGGAGACCGTGAAGAGACAGGGACATCAGGGGCACGCTGTTAATACGTCCGTGTACGCTCGACAAAAACATCCTTGTTTTTGACGTCCCCTGATGTCCCTGTCTCTCCACGGCCTGGACTCTTTTCGGGCCTTCTGCAAACCAAGCGCTTGCTTGGTTGCTGAAATTGAGTGAGACTGCTTCCATGATTTTTGATCACAGGGAGGCTTTCCGTGTCTGATTATTTCAACGATACCCACGAACAGGTTCGCCAGAGTGCCCGCAAGTTCGTTGCCACTCATGTGTTGCCCTACATAGACGACTGGGAGGAAGCTGGCGAGTTCCCCAGGGAGCTTTATAAGACCGCTGGGGAGGCCGGGCTGCTTGGGGTCGGTTTTCCGGAAAGTCTTGGCGGCATTGGTGAAGGCGATATTTTCATGAAAGTCGCCGTCTCCGAAGAGCTGATGCGATCCACCTCCGGCGGCCTGGTGGCTGGGCTGGGGTCGCTGGATATCGGCCTGCCTCCGGTGGCGAAGTGGGCGCAGCAGGACGTAAAAGCAGCGATTGTGCCCCCGGTGCTGCGAGGCGAGAAGATTGCCGCGCTGGCAGTTACCGAGCCCGGCGGCGGGTCCGACGTTGCCAATATCAAAACCCGGGCCGTCAGGGACGGCGATGACTACATCGTCAACGGCAGCAAAACCTTTATCACCAGCGGCATGCGTGCCGATCATTACACCGTTGCGGTACGCACCGGTGGCGAGGGCCATGGTGGCATCAGTCTGTTGTTGATTGACCGCGATATGCCCGGCTTTTCCACCGGCAAGAAGCTCAAGAAAATGGGCTGGTGGGCCAGCGATACGGCGGAGCTGTTTTTCGAGGACTGCCGGGTGCCTGCCAACCGCCTGATCGGTGCCGAGAATGCGGGCTTTATCGCGATCATGAGCAATTTTCTGTTTGAACGCCTCAGTTTATCCATCATGGCCTACATGACGGCCGAAATCGCCCTTGAAGCCTCGATAGCCTGGGCCGGCCAACGGGAGGCGTTTGGCCGGCCGGTGAACAAATTCCAGGTCACCCGTCACAAGCTGGTCGACATGGCCACCCAAGTGGACGTGGCGCGGGAGTATACCTATCGCTGTGCCGCGCTGATGCAGGCGGGCAAGAACCCGATTAAGCAGGTTGCCATGGCGAAGAACTTTGCGGTGGAGGTGTGCGAGAAAGTCACCCGCGAGGCCGTTCAGATTCACGGCGGCATGGGGTACATGCGTGAATCCGTCGTAGAGCGGCTTTACCGGGATGGCAAGATCCTGTCGATTGGCGGCGGTACCGATGAGATCATGAAGGAACTGATCGCCAAGCAGATGCGGTTGTAGCGGTAAGGCGATACCAACGTTTAGTTTCGATCCACACCATTGTCCCGTATAATTGCGCCCACTTTTTAAACGCAGTTAAACGCACTTCAGAAAGGATCGACCATGAACTTCGACCATATCCCTGCTGGCAAGAACCCGCCGGAAGACATCTACGTGGCCATCGAAATCCCGTCCAACAGCTCCCCGGTGAAGTATGAGCTGGATAAGGACATGGGCGCCCTGCTGGTAGACCGCTTCATGGCTACGCCAATGTTCTACCCGGCCAACTACGGCTTCATTCCCCACACCCTGGCTGACGACGGTGACCCGATTGACGTGCTGGTGGTGACCCCGTATCCGGTTCAGGCCGGTTCCGTGATTCGCTGCCGCCCGGTTGGCGTGCTGAACATGGAAGACGAAGCCGGTGGCGACGCCAAACTGGTTGCCGTACCCCACGACAAGCTCACCAAGAGCTACACCGACGTGAAAGATGTGGAAGATCTTCCGCAACTGCTCCGCGACCAGATCCAGCACTTCTTCGAGAACTACAAGACGCTGGAGCCGGGCAAGTGGGTCAAGGTTCAGGGCTGGGCCAACGCCGCCGAAGCCAAGAAGGCCATCGAAGCGTCCGTGAAGGCCTACAAAGGCTGATCGGCGACGCTTTCAGTCGATGACAAAAAAACCGGGCTGCGTGGCCCGGTTTTTTTTATGCGGCGATGCTGTACCGGCATCAGCCTCGGGTCAGCAGGTCACGCATGTCGCTGATCGCAGCGCTGGCGCGGGACAGGTACGCCGCCATGGTCAATGAGTGATTGGCCAGCACACCGAAGCCGCTGCCGTTCAGAATCACGGGGCTCCACATTTCACCCTGCGCACCTTCCAGTTCGATAATGATCTGTTTGGCGCTGGCCAGGGCGTTCTTGTCGTTAAGCACCTTGCGGAAGTCCACTTCAATGGCGCGGAAGATATGCAACAGAGCCCAGGCACTGCCGCGCGCCTCATAGAACACGTCGTCTATCTTCGTCCAGGAGGTCTTGACCTCCTCGCCCATGACATCTTCCGAAAGCGGGTCGCCGGGATTGACGTTAGACACGGCGTCGGACACTGACGCTTTGCCAACACTCTCACCAAGCGTTCGGGATAGACTGCCCAGGCGGGTTTCCAGGTCCGCCAGCCAGTTGGCCAGGTTGTCAGCCCTGGCGAAAAACTGGGCGTTGGGTTGATCGGGGCGTGATAAGCGATCCAGGTAGCTATACAGGGCCTGGATGCCACGACGATACTCCGCCTCGGTGGAGGGAATGGCCCAGCTACCGCTGTCGAAGTGGAACTGGGGCTCAGCAATCGTCAGGTCAGGGTCCTCAGCGGACTGACTCTGGGAACGGCTGATGTCCTTGCGCATGGCACGGGACAGGTCGCGAAGCTGAACGAGCACCCCGTACTCCCAGTTAGGCATGTTGTCGAGCCAAAGCCCTGGGGGGAAGATGTCGTTCGAAACGTAACCGCCAGGCTTATCGAGAAGAGTCTCCGCCACCCGGATCATGGTTGCCGTTGTTGCGAACCCGGCCACCGGTTCACGCTGCATCTCATTGGCCACGGCACGTGTGTGTTCGCGTACCGAGAAAACGTCTGGCTCGCTGCTCCAGATCATGCCTAGCACCAGGGCAACAAGCAGGTACACAACCACAACGGCCAGTATAAATTTGCCGACAACCCCTCCGCCGGTGTAGTCCTGAACGTCGTCTTTGCGATCACTGAAATACTGTCTGATTTTTCCTGGCATCGGTTTTCAGTTCCCCTGTTTGTCGTTTTATCCCGGACGCTATCCGTTCGCGCACTGCGAATACCATGAAGCAACGGCAACGTTTATGCAATTTGCGGCGTTTTTCGGCCCTGGGGCCTCAATCACTCGCTAATGTCCCGCCTCAAACGGCCGACCCAGATGGTAACCCATTGCGCCATCGATACCGACACCCTGCAGTGCCGCATATTCACCGGCGGTTTCAACACCCGTGACGTAGACCCGCACGCCGCGGCTGTGGGCGATGGTCGTCACGGATTCGAGGTAGAAGCGGTTGTCCTCATGGCTGTCGATATCATGAACGAAGCTGTTATCAATACGCAGTGCCTGGAACCTCAGATTCCTCAGGTAGCTGAAGGGCACCCCGCCTACACCGAAGCGGTCGACAATCACCGGCACCTTGAGCCGGTTCAACCCACGCACCAGGAGTCCTACCGCCGTCCGGTGGTGGTGAACAGCCTGCTCGGAAATACCAATCTGCAATCGCCGGCGCTCCTTGCCGGCAGCGGACAGCTGCTCCAGAAGTTCTTTGCGGAATGCCTCACTGGCCACCGAAACCATGCCCAGGCTTAACGCCAGGCGAGTGTCTGGTTCCGTATGCAGAAGCGCCAGGGAACGCTCAAGGACCCAGCGATCAATGTCGGGGATCATGCCAAAGCGTTCCGCCATGGGCACGAAAATACCAGCCTTGATCCAGCCTTCCTCCGTTCTCATCCGGGAAAAGACCTGATGGAACAGCACCCCGTTATCGCCATTGCTGATCATGGGCTGCATCCACAGCGACATCTGTCCCTGGGTGATCGCTTCGCCAATCATGATCCGCCACTTTTCACTGTCATGGTGCTCAGGCCGGTCGCGATCAGCGGCATGACAGGCAGATCCCTCCTCCATCTGTGCCTGCCGAAGCGCTTCGTCGGCCGCTGACATAAGCTCGCCCGCTTTGCGGGTTTCAGCAGCCTGGGCAATGCCTGCATGAACAGACACATCCATGGGAGCGGAGAGGTCGGAATAGATGCCATCCAGCTCTTCGACCAGTTGGCGACACCAGATCACCCCATCGGCACGTGAAACACCAGGCAGGAAGACAGCAAACCCGGCACCCGTCATGCGGCCGGCGAACGAATCGCTGTGCGCATGGACAAACGTATTCAGCGCCCCCGCAATGCGAACCAGCAAGCGGTCGGCCTCGTCGCGGCCATAACTCTGGTTATACTGGGCGAACTCTTCCAACTGGATCAGGAACAGCACCCCGGGGGCGGACCGCTCTTCCGATTCCACTTCAACCTTCAAGCGTTGCTCGAACGCCTGCCGGCTCGCAAGACCGGTCAGGCTGTCTTCGTTGTTCACCTTGCGCAGGTGCTGGATCAGTTTGGCCTGCCCTTCAAAAAGTCGCCCGAGGTCATCCGCCATCTGGTTCATAGCGTGGGTGACCTGGTTCAACTCCCGCGTGGAGGTAATGTCGACCCGACGCCTGAAGTCCCGTTTACCCAAGGCCCTGGCCTGTTTCTCAACAGCCCTGAGCGGACGCATCAGGCGTGTCATCATCCAAAACAGGCCGATCAACCCAAGGCCACCAATCAGGGCAGAGCCGGCCACGATTCTAACCGTCACCACCCACAGGTCTTCGTAGGCCCGGCCAGGGTGGCTTACGACCCGCACCTTACCCAGTCGACTCCAGCCGCGCACCACTTCCGCTTCACCCACCGGCAGTGGCAGATCCGCCAGCGCCACAAACCAGCCCGGCACATCCACCTCACGCAGGGAGGTTTCCCGCCCGGCCACCTCCTCACCCTGATTATTGACGTAGACCACCGAGAGATAACGACCACTGTCGAAAACCGCATCGATCAATGAAGACGAGGCCACTGGATCGCGACCGTCAATGGCATTGGACAGGGACAGGCCAATGGCCGTGGCACCATCCCGGGCATGGCCCTGGAGCTGACCCGACATGTAGTCCCGGAACCGGTCAAAACTGACGCTGGCCGCCGCCACCAGCACAAGCAGCAACATGCCACCGGTAAACAGCAACAGCAGACTGCGCAAGGTAATAACACCTTGCTGGCGAGAGATCTGTCGGTCGTTTTGCGTCCGTGCCATCACTGGCAGCCCCTAGTCTGAAACAACGATTGTCGGCTATCTGGTGTGACCTGCCCCGCAGAGTTGACAAACATTTACACAGCGTCACCTACGCCGACAACATTAAACACTATAGACTCTGCAAAAAGACTAATGTTGAAAATATCCGCTTGTACCGGAAACGGGCGGCTCAGAACGAGAAAAACACAGGCCGGAGCACAATGAACGACGATAGCCAGAAAGACAAACTCAGGCAGCACTTCGCTCGCCGTGTCACCACCCAGGCGCGCGTCGTCCTGGATACATGGCAAAAGATCCACGAAGACACCGGCCAGTCTGCCGCCTTCAGGGGCGATTTTGCCAGGGCAGCCGACAAGCTGGTTCGCTACGCAAAGCGCTTCGACATGGAAAGCCATGCCGATTCCGGGCGCCAGGTTTTTGACCTGATCGGTGAGTGGCCGGAAGGCACCGCGCTTCCCGAAAGCCTGGATCGCAAGCTCCAGGACGCCATAGAGCAGCTGTCCCAATGCACGTTGAGACGGACCGACCAGGAAGCCAGCGAGGCTCCCCAACAGTATCGACGCACGCCCGTCTATATTGCTCTGGCCAGTGAAGAGATGGCCAGCCGCCTGATCCGCCAGCTTGAGTTCTTCGGCTTCCGTGCGTCAGCGTTCAACACCGCCGACAAGCTGATCGAAGCCTGCGCACTTCACAAACCCGAAACCATCCTGATGGACGTTAACTACGGCGGCGAGCCGCTGAGCGGAATTGCCACCATCGAGCGGCTTCAGGAGCGACACGACACACCCATCCCCATCATCTTCATGAGCGACGAAGATGGCACCATCCAAACCCGCCTGCGGGCGTCCCGCTGCGGTGGCGAGGAATTCTTCTACCCGGCGGTTGATCCCGGCCAGCTGATCGAGAAGATCGAGACCTACACCCACGGCAATACCGTTGAGCCCTACAAAGTGCTGGTGCTGGATGACTCCCGCGCTCAGGCCAAGTTCATGGAAACGGTTCTGAAAAAAGCGGGCATGAATGCCCACATCATCACCGATCCGATGGAAATCATTCATGCATTGGAGTCGTTCTCGCCGGAGATCATCATTCTGGACATGTACATGCCCGGCTGCACCGGCATGGAAATCGCGCGGGTAATCCGCCAGCAGGACCGTTTTCATAGCGTGCCAATCATCTACCTATCCGCCGAAGAAGACGTTTCCAAACAGCTGCATGCCATGAGCCTGGGGGGCGATGACTTCCTGACCAAGCCGATTGACCCGAAACACCTGATCTCCACCATACACAATCGGGGCCGCCGCGCCCGGTCACTGCTGGCGCTGATGATCCGCGACAGCCTCACCGGCCTATTCAATCACACTCATACCCTGCACCTGCTCGATCAGGAGATCGTGCGGGCGCGGCAGAAAGACCAGCAACTGTGCTTTGCAATGATCGACATCGACTACTTCAAGAAGGTGAATGACACGTTTGGCCATCCCATTGGCGACCGCGTGCTGCGAAGTTTGTCCATGTTCCTGAAACAGCGCTTGCGCAAGACCGACCACATTGGCCGATACGGTGGCGAGGAATTTGCCATTATTCTGCCGGACACCCGCGAGAGCGATGCCCGCAATGTGCTGAACGAAATCCGCGAGCGTTTCTCGGAGCTGCTGCAACCGGCTGGCGACCGGGAGTTTAATGTCACTTTCAGTTGCGGCGTTGCCGCCTGGAAGGGTGATACCTCCCAGGCTCTCTGCGAACGGGCGGACAAGGCTCTTTACCGGTCCAAGGCCGAGGGCCGAAACTGCGTGACCGCCGCCGGCGACTGAGCCCAAACGCCACTGGCGGGCTCTCCCCAGCAACGGCCCCGCCCCGCTCTCGGGGCCGTTCTATGAAACCAACGTCTTATAGAACTCCTGATCCCCCTTCACGACAATGACCGTGCAAACGACAAAGATTGCTTGTGCGTGGGTAAGATTCTTTTCGACACAGAGATAAGATACTTTTCGACACACACCCGATTGTCAAAAAGTGTTGATCTGAAGACTTCAAGAACGCACCATTGTGGGAAAATGTCGCTAAATTCGGCGATCCTGTAAAAAAGTCAGCAAGGCAGACAAAATCATGTCGACCATACTCGTACTTCATGGCCCCAACCTGAACATGCTGGGAACCCGCGAGCCGGAGGTGTACGGCCACGAGTCGTTGGCGGACATTGACGACCGTTTGCACCGGAAAGCCGCCGAAGATGGCCATCACCTGCTACATTTACAGTCAAACGCGGAATATGAACTGATTGAGCGGATACATGAAGCCAGATCAGAAGGGGTTGATTTCATCATCTTCAACCCGGCGGCGTTCACCCACACCAGTGTTGCACTGCGGGACGCCATGTTGGCCTCGGGCATACCGTTTATTGAGGTCCATCTTTCCAACGTGCATGCGCGGGAAGCATTCCGTCATCACTCATACTTTTCTGATATCGCCGATGGCGTTATCTGCGGGCTGGGCAGCCTGGGGTACGACCTTGCACTCGAAGCCGCCCTGCAACGAATTCATCGATAGAACTGATTAAAACGGGATCGGACTGACTATGGACATTCGCAAGATCAAGAAACTTATCGAACTGCTGGAGGAATCCGACGTCGAGGAGCTGGAGATTCACGAGGGTGATGATTCTGTTCGCATCTCCCGGCGTCGTGAACAACTGGCTGCGCCACAGTATATGGCACAGTATCCGTCACCAGCACCCCAGCCCGCCTCACCGCAGCCGTCCGCGCCAGCCGCCGACGAGCCCGCAAAGCCGGCAGAGCCTTCCGGCCATGCGGTGAAGTCGCCAATGGTCGGCACCTTCTACCGCTCGCCCTCACCCACCGCGAAAGCGTTTGTGGAAGTCGGGCAGTCAGTGAAAGCCGGCGACGTGGTGTGCATCGTCGAAGCCATGAAGATGATGAACCAGATCGAGGCAGATAAAAGCGGCACCATCGCCGAGATCCTGGTGGAGAACGGTCAGCCGGTCGAGTTCGACCAGCCGATGATCATCATTTCCTGAACCCGGTGATACTCTCATGGCTATGTTAGAAAAAGTCCTGATCGCAAATCGCGGCGAAATTGCCCTGCGCATCCTGCGCGCCTGCAAGGAGCTGGGCATCAAAACCGTGGCTGTCCACTCCCAGGTCGACCGTGACCTCATGCATGTCCGTCTGGCGGACGAGTCGGTCTGTATCGGCCCCAACAGTGCAACAGACAGTTACCTGAACATCCCGACTATTATCAGTGCGGCAGAAGTGACGGACTCCGTCGGTATCCATCCAGGTTACGGCTTCCTCGCCGAAAACGCGGATTTCGCCGAACAGGTTGAAAAAAGCGGCTTCCGCTTTATCGGCCCCAGAGCCGATACCATTCGCCTGATGGGCAACAAAGTTTCTGCCATCAACTCAATGATTGCGGCAGGCGTTCCCACCGTGCCGGGCTCAGACGGCCCATTGACGGATGACGACAACCGCACCCTGGAAATCGCCCGTAAAATTGGCTATCCGGTCATTATCAAAGCCGCATCTGGCGGTGGTGGTCGTGGTATGCAGGTGGTTCATTCCGAAGCGGCCTTGCTGAAGAGCGTGCAGGTCACACAGTCGGAAGCCAAGAACTCTTTCGGGGACGCTACGGTTTACCTCGAAAAATATCTGGAACGCCCCCGCCACGTCGAAGTGCAGGTACTGGCGGATACCCACGGCAACGTCATTCACCTTGGCGACCGTGACTGTTCCATGCAACGCAGGCACCAGAAAGTCATCGAAGAAGCCCCTGCACCGAATATCGACCCGGAAGCGCGCGAGAAGACCCTGAAGGCCTGTGTCGACGCCTGCAAGGAAATTGGCTACGTGGGTGCGGGTACGTTCGAGTTCCTGTACCAGGACGGCGCCTTCTACTTTATCGAGATGAACACGCGGGTGCAGGTGGAGCATCCGGTGTCAGAGATGGTGACCGGTGTCGATATCGTTCGTGAGCAACTGCGCATTGCCAGCGGCCTGCCCCTGCAATACACCCAGGACGAAATCAAGATCTCCGGCCATGCGCTGGAATGCCGTATCAACGCAGAAGATCCGCAAACCTTCGTTCCCAGCCCAGGCAAGGTCAAGCATTTCCATGCGCCAGGTGGCAACGGCATACGAGTGGATTCGCATCTTTATAGCGGCTACACGGTACCGCCGTACTACGACTCCATGGTGGCCAAACTGATCACCTGGGGCGATGACCGGGAAATAGCCCGTCGCCGCATGAAGAACGCGCTGGACGAACTGGTGGTTGAAGGTATCAAGACCAACCAGGCCTTGCACAGGAAACTGGTACGCGATGGCGGCTTTAAACAGGTAGACTTCACTATCCATTATCTGGAAAAACTGATACGGGACTGACCCGTTGATTCGTCTACCAAACAGGACACCCACATGCCCTGGATACAACTACAGATCCCGGCTGATCCCGATAACGCGGACCAGCTTGAGGATCTGCTGATGGAGATGGGCGCTGAGGCCGTCTCCATGGAAGATGCCGCCGACCAGCCCCTGTACGAACCCGACCCGGGCACAACACCGCTCTGGCACCAGACCAGCGTCACCGGCCTGTTCGGGTCCGATCGCGATATCGAAGAGCTCTGCGCCGCCGTTAAGGATGCCTGGCACCAGCAGACACAACAGTCACTGCCCGACATCGACGTTACCCTGGTGGAGGACAAGGACTGGGAGCGTGAATGGATGGACGATTTCAAGCCGCTGCGCTTCGGTGACCGGCTTTGGATTGTGCCCAGCTGGCATGACGCTCCGGACCCGCACGCCGCCAACCTGCTGCTGGATCCCGGCCTGGCCTTTGGCACCGGAACTCACCCCACCACGGCGCTATGCCTGGAATGGCTTGATGGTCAGGACGTGACCTCACGGCAGGTGATCGACTATGGCTGTGGCTCCGGCATACTGGGTCTTGCGGCCCTGTTGCTGGGCGCCGACCACGTTATCGGGGTCGATACAGACCCCCAGGCACTGGAAGCCAGCCGCGAAAACGCGCGCCGCAACAAGGTTGAAGAAGACCGGCTGGACCTGTTCCTGCCCGGGGATGAACCCGATACCATGGCGGACATCATGCTGGCTAACATACTGGCCCAGCCATTGATTGGCCTGGCGCCCAGGTTGGCTGCAAAGGTAAAACCGGGCGGTGATATTGTGTTGTCCGGCATACTGTCCAACCAGGCCCGGGAGGTCATGGAGGCCTACGAGCCCTGGTTCATCATGGACGAGCCGGAACAACGCGAGGAGTGGATACGGCTCACAGGACGGCGCAACGACAGGTGACGAACTCTTACGAACCAACTAAACTCCGTGACTCGTAGCGACGCCGCTTACAGGAAAGAAGCATGACCCAGAGCAGCCTGCAGACACGATGCCCAAAATGTGAAACCCGGTTCCGGGTCACCGACGCACAGCTGAGCGTAGCCAGCGGAAAAGTGCGTTGCGGCAACTGCATGGCGGTGTTCAATGCCGTCGAACACCGGATAAGCGAGGGCTCTTCAGGTGCCTCCAGCCCAAAGAGCGGCCCGGCAGCCCTGGAACAGCAGGATGCTCCAGCGCATCAGGGGTTCGCCTCGGATGATGACCTGATTTTTGCGGACAACCCTGAGGAGGATGCGGCCGAGGGCCCATACGCTGGTACCCGGCTGACCTTCTCCGACGACGAACTGAGCGACAGCTTTCGCACCGTCGACGAGCGCAGCGGTGGCACGTTCGAGACTGACAACGACGACGAAACCGACGAAAAAATCGATGAAAGCTGGGCCGAGGCAATGTTGTCCGAAGAAGACGACACCAGGCGCAAAGCCAAGCCCGCACCCACGGAACCCGAGCCACCAGAAGAACCTGCGGAGTTCGAGCAACCACAACCAGAGCCCCCCGAGAACGAGCCATTTGAGGAGCCAGCCTGGGATGAGCCCGAAGAAACACCACGGCAACCCGAAGACCTGAGCCTGGAGCCCGTAGACAACGCGGATGGTTTCTACGTCGATGAACCTCAATCATCATCCTTCGACTATGACGCTGGCCCGGTGACTGACAACGAACCTCTAGTCGCCGTTTCCCCCTACAGTAACCTGCGCAGGGAACCGGTCTCTGTAGCAGGCAATGGTAGGGGGCGCGTGAGAGCGGCGTTATGGACCCTGATCATACTCGCGCTGCTCGGCGTCCTGGTGGCGCAAGTCACCTGGTTCCAGTTCGACCGCCTGTCCTCCATACCGGAACTGCGCCCCTTTTACGAACAGGGCTGCGAGATCGCCGGTTGCGAACTGAAACCGCTGATCAATGTGGATGCCATCCAAAGCCGTAAACTGGTGGTCAGGACCAACCCGGAAAACCGCAGCCAACTGGTGGTTGATGCCGTCATCATCAACCGGGCCGCCTTTGAACAGCCATTCCCCGCCATTGCCCTGACGTTCTCCAATCTGAATGGTGATGTGGTCGCCCAGAGTGTGTTCACACCGGACGAGTATCTGGCGGGAGACGGCCGTGATCTTGAGGCAATGCCGACTGATACTCCGGTCAGGATTGTCATCAATATCCGCGATCCCGGAAAGGACGCCGTGAACTACAATATCGCCTTCCGAGCCTATCAGGAGTAAGCAAGTCCTCACTCGACAGAAACCAGGGACCGCCACCGAATAGACTGAAAGTCAACCAGAAAGGACGAAAAATAATCAATTTTTTCATGGCTTCGCCCCTTCAATAGGATCTCTGCCAGCGGTATCATTACCGCCCTTCGGATCAGGATCGGTTACTTATTGAGCAGCCGTTCACTTCCGACGTTCGCTTAACCCGCTGTTACACGGATTCAGATCATGCTGCCAACGGCAAAAATCGGGCCGTATACCCTGCCCAATCCGTTGATTGTTGCACCTATGGCCGGTGTAACAGACCGTCCTTTTCGCCTGCTCTGCCGGCGCATGGGCGCTGGCCTGGCGGTATCCGAGATGGTCATTGCGGACAGCAAACTGTGGCATACGCGCAAGTCAAAAACGCGTATGAATCATGAAGGTGAACCCGAGCCCCGTTCAGTACAGATCGCCGGCGGCGACCCTGAAATGCTGGCCAACGCCGCCAGACTGAATGCCGAGTTCGGCGCCCAGATCATCGATATCAACATGGGCTGCCCGGCCAAGAAGGTGTGTAACAAGGCCGCCGGCTCAGCACTGATGAAAGATGAGGCGCTGGTGCGGGATATCCTGAAAGCGGTCGTGGCCGCCGTGGACATCCCGGTGACACTGAAGATGCGCACGGGCTGGGACAGGGAACATCGGAATGCGCCACTGATTGCCCGCATGGCCGAAGACGCTGGCATCCAGGCCCTGGCCATTCATGGTCGTACCCGTGCCGATGCCTACAAGGGCGAGGCCGAGTACGACACGATCGCCGATGTGAAGTCCCGGGTAAGCATTCCAGTATTTGCCAACGGCGACATCAACTCGCCGGAACAGGCACAGCATGTACTGAAATTCACCGGCGCCGACGGGCTGCTGATCGGCCGTGGCGCACAGGGCCGGCCCTGGATTTTCCGGGAAATCCTGCATTTTCTGGAAACCGGTAGGCACCTTGCCGAGCCGCCTGTGGATGAGGTGGAACAGGTACTAAGCGAACACCTGGACGCCCTGCACCGCTTTTACGGCGAAACCATGGGCGTGCGAATTGCCAGGAAACACGTGGGCTGGTACCTCCAGTCCCACGACGAAGAGAAACAGTTCAGAAAACGCTTCAACGCCATCGACGACGCGATGGCGCAGAAAGACAGCATTCAACAGTACTTTGCAGGCTTACGAAATGGAGAGGTATTCGCAGCATGACCGCTGAGACTTTGGCTAAAGACAACCTGACCCCACCGGCCAACGATGATATTCATCAGTTGCAAACGGTGAACAGCAGCGGCAACACGGTTACCCTGCGCGACAGCGTGGAAGTTGCCCTTAAAAATTATTTTGCCCAACTCGATGGCGCCCCGGTGACCGAGGTCTACCAACTGGTGTTATCGGAAGTAGAGGCCCCGCTGCTCGAACAGGTGATGAAATACACCCGCAACAACCAGACCAAGGCATCGACCATGCTTGGCCTGAACCGCGGCACCCTGCGCAAGAAGCTCAAACAGTACGGTCTGCTATAATCCAGCTACCCGATTGCAACGAGGGCCTCCCGGACATCATTCGCGAGGCCTTCATTCGTTCATACCCAGCAGAAATAAGTGACCCATGGCAAATCAGGCTAATACCCCCGTCCGTCGTGCGCTGATCAGCGTGTCTGATAAAACCGGTATCGTTGAATTCGGCCGTGCACTGACCGATCGCGGCATCGAACTGCTCTCTACCGGTGGCACCTTTCGCCTCCTGAAGGAAAACCAGGTACCCGTCACCGAAGTCAGTGACTACACCGGCT